>CAXUNV010000620.1:0-2823 GCA_964252355.1 uncultured Chthoniobacterales bacterium
GGGGCGCGGCGCCCCACGCGGGCACGGCGGGGCGGGCGCCGGCGGGGGGGGGCCGGGTCGGGGGGGGGGGGTGGGGGTTTGGGGGTGGGGTTTCCCCCCCCCACGGCGCGTGGTTCTGTGGGGGAAATGACCATAAGGGTCCGTGCTTGCCGGGGCGCGGCGCGTTTGTCAATGCGAATTGGGCGCGACAAACCGACAAGGTCGTGCGGGCCGGGTTGATGCAAGCGCTGCTCGCCGACTTTGATGTCTTGTCCGAAGCACCCCGGCAAACACCTGCCTAGACTTCACGGCGGCGGTCGGGGGAATGAAAGTTCACACCCTTCACGAGAAGCCAGACCATCAGCGAAGCCTCCGCCAAGAAACCGAGAGGTTGAACGTAGCGGGACAGGAACGCTGCGAGCGGCGGCCACAGAAAGGTCAGCCAACCCAAACCGGCAAGCAGCATCGGCACGCCCAGCATCCGAGGTAGGAACGCCGATCTCAGGATGAGATAGCCAAGCAACAGGTCATAAAAGGCAAAAAACACCAGGCCGATGTTGAAGGCCTGGGCATGGAGCTTGAGAAACAGCAACGCCAAAGCCTGCAACTCTTCAACTTTGAATGCGCCCAAGGATTGGCTGTTGCCTAAGGCAACCATGGGGGCAATTTGAAAAAGGCCGCCAAAAGTTTGGACCGTACACCCAACGAGACTGAAGAAGGCCGCAAGCAAAGAGATACGCCGGTTTACTGGCTTGAACAATTCGTAGAAGAGGGCCGTAAGCGTGACGTAAAGCGCGTTTGCGACGAGGTCGACGGCGAAGCCCGCACGAAAGGCAGGCTCGTGCGCCAAGAGGTTGGTCGCGGTAGCTGCGGCGTCGCCGGCGACCACCAGTCCTTTGGTGAGGAACACGGCGAGGATCGCCGTCGAGAAATAAAGCAGGTAAACGACGCCAATCATCCGGGCGTTGCGGTGCGGCCCCGCGTCCACAACAGGTTCAGTCACGACAGTTTCTCCTTGGGTAGCTTTTTTCGGCCTAACTCTGATCTGCATCACCCCCCCGGCCGGTGATTGGATGGACAATGGAATGGAGGCGAGTTTCATCCCGACCTCCTTTGCTGTTTCAAGATCGGTCACGGGGGCATCGAGGCCGGTGTCGAGCAGCGTGTGGCCAGGGTCTTGACCGCCGACCTTACAACACGCCGACGGCGCGCGAGACGAGCACGGCGACGGTGGTCAACGAGATGCTGGATTGGACCATCGAAAGACCCTTGGCCCAGCGTGAGAGCACGGGAGCGTCGGTCGGCGAGAAAGCGGCGGAAGTGTTGAAGGCAACGAAGAGGTAATCCAAGAAGCCTGGCGTCCAGTCCGCTTGGCCGAGGCGTGCGCGGGTGTCGTCGTCGAGCGTCATCTGCGGGAACAGGAAGTCGCCGTGGAGATGGCAGCCGTGCAGGTCGCGTTTGCTCGGCCCACCCGCGTCCAGCCGCCAATACCAGAGGGCGAAGACGAGCACGTTGGCCCACCAGAGCGCCGCCGCGGAAAGCAGTAAGGCGGCGGGTGACTCTTTCTTAAGCGGCAGGGCAGCGATGAGGAGGCCCAACGAAATGATCAGTGCGCCGGTGATGACGGTGTTGACGGCGTAACCGAGCCGTTGGTTGACCGCGTGCCGCCCTGTGCGGTGGCTGATGACCGTCGGCACTAGGAGCGCGAACACCACTGCCGGCACCAGCCAGCGCGGCCCGAGGCTCACCGCGGGCGGCAGCGCCGCATAAAGGCTGCCCACCGAGAGCGCGGCAACCAGTGCGGGCCAGCGTGGCTCAGCTTGCTCGACGGAGACGGCTTCGGGCTTGGTCATAGCACTTATCATCCCCGGGGATCGATTCTCAGCCAGACTTTTCCGAGCCGTCGACGGGCGCCGCATGGCTTCTCATCACCAAGAACGCCGCTTGGTGGGCGCTAGCCCAGGACGAACGACCGACCTTTTTACCCGCGCCGGGCACGTCGCCACGGGGCTGCGCCACCTTCCGGCCATCGCCCGCCGGCTTCACCAAGGCCGTGATCTCGGCGAGCCGTTCGACTTCCTGACTTGGTTTGAGCATGCGCCGACGGACGCGGCGGCCTTTGAGGACCTCCTCGCCGCGTTGCGAGAGACGGAAGAATGGCGCTACGTGGAACGTGAGGTGACATCCCGCTCGACCGCGGCGCCAGCCCGGACGCAAATCGCTTGACCTGCCGACCACGCCCAGGAAACTCCGTGATGGCCGAGACGCTTTCCGTTCCGCACGCTTTGCCGACCCGCCTCACGGGGGTTGCCTACAAGACGCTCGGTCTGGCGACGCTGGGCGGGGTCCTGGAGTTTTACGACTTCATCATCTTCGTCTTTTTCGCGAACACCCTCGGCGTCGTCTTTTTCCCGCCCGGAATCCCGGAGTGGGTTCGGCAAATGCAAACGTTTGCCGTGTTCGCGGTCGGCTATTTCGCCAGGCCTTTGGGTGGCGTGATCATGGCGCACGCCGGCGACCTGCGGGGGCGAAAGAAGATGTTCACCCTCAGCATCGCTTTGATGGCGCTGCCCACGTTGGGCATCGGGCTGCTGCCCAGTTACGCCGTGGCAGGAATCTGGGCGCCGCTGGGCTTGGTGGCGTTCCGCGTCCTGCAAGGTGCGGCGGTGGGCGGAGAGGTGCCGGGCGCGTGGGTCTTCGTCAGCGAGCACGTGCCGCCGTCGCGGGTGGGGTTGGCCTGCGGGACGCTGACCGCAGGTCTGACGGGAGGCATCCTGCTCGGCTCGCTCGTGGCCGCCGGTCTGAACGCGGCGCTTTCCCCGGAAGGCGTGGTCTCCTACGGCT
>CAXUNV010000621.1:0-2803 GCA_964252355.1 uncultured Chthoniobacterales bacterium
TTCGTAACCCTCGCCGGCGTTGGCTTTGGCGCTGGAGACGCGTGAGACGAAGATGACGGCCGCCGCGGCACTCAACAGGCCGGATAACGCGTAGGCCGCGAGCTTGGCTCGGTCCACGCGCAACCCGGCGAAGCGGGCCGCCGTTTCGTTCACCCCGAGGGCGTAAAGGGTCCGGCCGAAGGTGGTTCGCGCCAGCAACACCCATACCCCGGCGGCCACCACCAGAAACAGGGGCAACTGCGCGGGCAGCAATCCCAGGTAACCTTGGCCCAGAAAACTCAAGGAGTCCGGGATCGGGAAAGCGCGTGCGGCCGAAACCCCGTAAGCGATCCCGCGATAGATGGCCAGGGTGGCCAGCGTGATGATGATGGGCGGCAAACCCATTCGCGTGATGACGACGCCGTTCAATGCACCGAGCAGTCCGCCTAAGACGAGGCCCAAAAACGCCGCTGACCACGCGCCGATGCCCGCCTGGATCAGCATGCCTACCACCACGGCGGTGAGGGCGATGACCGCCCCAACCGACAAATCGATCCCGCCCGTGATCATCACGAGCGTCATGCCGAGTGCCACCAACCCGATCTCCGTCGTGAACCGGGTTGCGTTCAAGAGGTTGTCCACCGTGAAAAACGTGTCCGAAAGCGTCGCCATCACCGCCGTGACGGAGACGAGCACGACGGCGAGCAGGCCGTTGGTGGCCCACGCGGGCGGGAGTTTGGCGGAGCGGGCAGCCATGGGAAAGCGTGGCTAAGTTAAGTTGACGCCAAGGCGGGACGTCGCCGGACCCGGTCGAGGATGACGGCGGCCAAGATGAACAGTCCCTGGAAGCACGGTTCCCACAGCGAGTTGACACCCAGGAAGACGAGCGCGCTGGCCAGGGCAGAGATCACCAGGGTCCCCAGCAGCGTCCCCACCACGGTGCCCGAACCGCCGAAGATGTTCGCCCCGCCGACGAGGACCGCCGTGATCGCCGCAAATTCAAACCCGATGCCCGCGTTGGATTGGATCACGGTGAAACGGCTGGCGAAAACCACCGCGGCCAGACCCACGAGTGCGCCGTTGAAGACGAACGCCATGAGCTGCACCCTCGCCACCGGCAGACCGGCGAGACGCGACGCGTCGGGGTTGGACCCAACCGCGAAAAGGGCGCGGCCGACCGCCAACCGGCTCACCAGGAAGGCGGCCAGGGCGTAAACGACAACGAGCGTGACGACCGGGATGGGCACGCCGAACAACTTGCCCTGACCGAACGCCGTGAATTGCGGAGGCAACCCGTAGATCCACGAACCGCCCGTGGTCCGGATGAGCAGGCCACGGTAGATGCTGGCCGTGCCGAGGGTGACCACGATCGAGTGGATCCGCAACCCCGCCACAATCAGGCCGTTCAAGCCGCCCAAGAGCGCCCCGGCGAGCACGGCCGCCAGCGCGATCGCGGGGGTTGGCACTCCCTGCTTCGCCAAAGATCCAGCCAGGGTGGAACAGATCGCGAGGATCGCACCGACCGAGACGTCAATCTGTCCGATGAGGATGACGAGGAACATGCCCAAGGCCGCAATCCCCAGGTGAGATGCGTTCACGCAGATGTCCCGCAAGTTGTTGGGGGACGCGAAGGCCGGGTTGCGCAGGGCGAGGCCGACCGTGAGCAGCACCAGGAAAACGGCGAGCGAGAGTTGGCGGCGACGGTCAACGTACATCGTGAGATTCCGGGGTTAGGCCGCTGGCGGCGTGCATCACCGTCTCTGCCGCGGTGCCGTGCGGGAATTCGGCCACCAGACGCCCGCGGTGCATGACCAGGAGCCGGTCCGCCATGCCCAGAACCTCCGGCAGATCGGAGGAGATGCAGAGGACGCCCAGACCCTCGTTCACCAATCGGTCGATGAGCGCGTGGATCTCCGCCTTCGCGCCGACGTCGATGCCTTGGGTCGGTTCATCCAAGAGCAGCAGGTGAGGGTCGACCGCCAGGGTTCGGCCGATCACCACCTTTTGCTGGTTGCCGCCGGACAAGGCGTCCGCCGGAAGCTCCCGGCGCGGAGGTTTGATCCCCATCGAACCAATGAAGCGTTGCGCCAGCGTCGCCTCCGCCCGGGTCGAGACGAACCCGCGCGGGCCGATCCGGTCGAAGGAGGATAGGGAGAGGTTCCGGGCGATGCTGAATCCCGGCAGCAAGCCTTGCGCGCCGCGGTCTTCGGGCACGAGCGCGACGCCGTGGCGGAGCGTCGCCCAAGGGCTCGCGGGCAGCGGTCGTCCGCGCCAGGTCACCTCGCCGGTCGCGCCACGGTCGACGCCGAAGATGGCGCGCGCGATCTCGGACCGGCCCGAACCGACCAACCCGGCCAGACCGACGATTTCGCCTTCCCGAACTTGGAAACTGACGTCGCGAAACCCGGGAGGACGCGAGAAGTGCTTCACCTCCAGCAGCACCTCGCCGGGTGCACGGCGATGGCGCGGGTAGAGCTGTTCCACCTTGCGGCCGACCATCTGCTGGACCAGTCGTTCGGGCGTCATCCCAGGCAGCGGGGCGCTCCCGACCAAGCGCCCATCGCGCAACACCGTCACGTGGCTGGCCACGCGGTAAATCTCTTCCAGGCGGTGCGAAATGAAGACGATGGCCGTGCCGCCGTCGCGCAGACGTTCCACCAACCCGAAGAGGCGCTCGGTTTCCCGTTCGGTCAGCGCGGACGTCGGCTCGTCCATGATGAGGATGCGCGCCTCCGCGAGCAGCGCGCGCGCGATCTCCACCAACTGTCTTTGGGCCTTCCCCAAGCTGCCCAACCGCCTCGGCAATTCCATCGTCACCCCCAAC
>CAXUNV010000622.1:0-2787 GCA_964252355.1 uncultured Chthoniobacterales bacterium
AAACGGGCGGGACGCCCGCGCTCCCCTGGGGGGCTCGGGCTTAAGTGAGCGCCCAGGGGCGTCGCGCCCGTCTGCGAAGCGCGGTGGTTGGGCCACGCCGGCGGGCGAAAAGGCGGTGCCATGTCCGATGTCCAACCAGCCACCCCACCTCCAGATCACGGGGCACCTCACTTTCTCCTACCTAAATGCTCAAAAACATTCGTGAGGCATCCACCAAGTTTCTCCGTTGTACGGATTGACCGCTTTTTGAGGAGCCCGATTAACCCAACCACGCGACCACCAGAGCACGCCTTCGCGACCATCCCATGAACGCCGCCCGCTTTTCTGTCCGCCTGACTTCACGGCTCTTGCCGCCGTTGTTACTCCTCGGTTCCCTCTCGCTGGTGGGCTGTTCCTCCTTGGAACCTAAAGGGACGGTCACCATCGAAGGCCGCGGAGCGCGCCTGCTCACCGACAAAGGCGACCCGATGATGGAAACCGGGGTTTACGCCAGGAAGGTGAGCGCCGACTTTGCCGCAGGCTACTCCAAAGGGATCTCGGACCAGATCAAGCGGGAATACTGGGACCAACAGGCCGGCGCGGCTCGGAACAAGGATGGCCACGTGGTGCTCTACGATGCGACCCTGCCATCCCGGGTGGATGCCGACGGCGTCCAACGGGTCGAACGCCAAGTCGTGGTGCCGATCGTGGAGTGACGCGCGCCCACCCTCAAACCGTTAGTTGAGAACAAGCACCCATGAAACAACCGTTTTACGCCCTCGTCTTGGCGTCTGCCGCCCTCACGGCGGGCGGTCTGCGGACGGCCCGCGCCGCCATGCCGGTCCTGGACGCTCAGGTGGCGCGGAACGTGGCGAACCTGAAAGACGCCTCCCATGCCGACGCGGCCGCTGCCCTGACCCAACTAAAACAACAAACCGCGCTAAGCCTTGAGCAGCTGCAAAGCTTCGGCCTGCAGAGTCAGTACGTCAACGTTTTGAAGTTGGATGGGCTGCAAGCGACGAGCAAGGCGCTGAGCGCCGACGCCCAGCCCCTTTCCGGGTCCGTCAGCAAAGTGACGGGCGCCGACGCGCTCGGGGCCAAAGGCACGGACGCCAGCAAGGGCCTTTATGAGGACCTGACGAAAATGAAAGATGCAAACGGTCAGGCGATGAAGTTCAACGAGGACCGCTTCCGGAAGTACGGCGCGGTCGAGACCCTTTACGAGAGATACCTTGCCGAGACCGACTCGTACGAGGCTCAGTTGACCAAGCTTCAGGATCAACTGACCGCCGCGATGGGCGACCTGAACGCCGCGAAGACGGAGATGGAGACACTTAAGTACCAGTCCCAGGTCAACGCCATCAACGGCTTGATCAACGCCTTGTCGACGCGGGTGAACGCCCTGGCCCAGGCCGCCTTGGTCCAGCACGCCGCGAATCAAAACGACCAAGCGCGTGAAGCCGAGGCCTCCAACCAACAGCGGCTTGATGAGCAAGCCGCGTCTTTTCGGCGGCTCGCTTCCATGTTGAGCGCCAACCCGGGTGGGTCGCCCAAGAGCGGCGCCACTCCCTTGAAACCGTAAGGCCGCCTTCCCCAGAACACCTCTATGCTGCCCGCACAAGTTGACCAGCAAGGCTTGCTTAACGCCCTCTTCATCGCGGCCGCACCTCCGGCGGGAGGGGGCGGCGCCGGAGCCCAATTCACCGGTCAAAACCTAGTCAACGCCCTCCTCACGCTGTTCCCGATGCAGCAGTTGGTGCAGGTGATGGACCAAGTGACCCCGGTCTTCAACCTCATTGGGCTTTTCTTGATCATCATCGCGGCGGTGCAAGAGATCCAAAGGTCCCAGGTGGACGGGATTTTTCACGTCGTGGTGCGCGGCATCGTGCTGATGCTCGTGATAAGTTCGGCAACCGCCCTTTTCTACCAGCTGGAGTGGGGTGTGTTTGCGGTCGTGCAGGCCATCGCCGATGAGGCGGGGCCGAACGCAGTTTGGTTAGTTGGCCAGCAGACCAACGTCCCGACCGTGCCGTTGGGGCAAGCCCCGGATGCTGCGACGCGGGCGCAAATCATCTACGATTTCAGTCTGCCGTTGAACCAGTTGAACGCCTTGATTGCCGCCCAGATGCAACCAAAGGCCCAGGGGCAAGATGGCGGCGGCGCGTTGCAGACGATCGGGGGCATCCTGCTCGCGCCTTTCGGGGCGTTGAAAGCAATCACGGATGTAGGCGCCATCATCAAAGAAGTCTTTTGCTCGCTGATTTGGGGCGTGATCACCGCGTTCGCCTTCGTGTGCGTGTTCGTCATGGACGTGATGTTGGTGGTCCAGAAGGTGATCCTCATTTTCATGCGGCCACTGCTCTGCGCGCTGTTCGGCCTGCTCGCTTGGCAGGGGCAGATGCGCTCCGTCTGCCTGAACACGCTCAAGCACACGATCGGCGTGGCTTGCTGGCCGATCGGCTGGGCGGTCGCGCATCTGGGCACCGTGGCGGCGTTGAACACCGTGCAAACCCAGCTGCAGACGGCCGGCAACACCGGGGACATCGCCACCGACGTCGGCTTCGCGATCTTCGCGCTGCTCAACGTCTTTTTGGTTTGCCTCTGGATGGTCACCGCCACCGTCATGGCGCCGAAGCTCATCGCGAAGCTCGTGCAACACGGCGGCGATTTCGCCGGGGCGATGGTGGGCGCGGCCGTCGGCAAAGCGGCGGGCGCGGTCACGGGTGCGATGGAAGGCGCGGGCATGGTGGCAGGTGCGGCCGTCGGCGCAGCGGTGGGCGGCCCGGTGGGTGCGGAGGTGGGCATGAG
>CAXUNV010000623.1:0-2781 GCA_964252355.1 uncultured Chthoniobacterales bacterium
CAGTTCCCGGTTGCCCGTTGCCGGTGCTAAAATGCCGGCGCTCGCGGGCGACCCGGTGGGGCGAAAGCCCGGCCGGCAAAGCGATGCGCCTGTCGCCAACGGAACTTCGCCGGGTGGTTTGAGCCTGCGGAAACGGCCCTAAGAGCCGGAAACATCTTGCAAGGCTGAACCCGGGGTTCTTGCCGAATCTCCTCGCGATCCGGCCGCACCCTGGTTCCAGCCGGCTCAAACCGCCCGGCGGCCATCCAAACCGAGTGCGTCGTCTTCGTGCCGGCCGGGCTTTCGCCCCACCGGGTCTCAAGGTGGTGCCGCCGGCAACTGGGAGCCTGCGCGAAGCGCGCTACAGCAACGGTCCGACGCCCAGTTCGCGCAGCTTCTGGCGGATTTCGTCTTGCTGGCGTGAATCTTTCGTCAGGCTCAAGGCCTTTTGCAGCTGTTCGGCAGCGCCCCGGCGGTCACCTTTCTGGGCGGCCACCGAACCTTTGCCGGTCAACGCGGCGGCGTTGTTTGGGTCGCGCGCCAAGATGGCTTCATAATCGCGCGCGGCGTCGTCCGGCTTGTTGACTTTGAGCAGGAGGTCGCCCCGACGTTGGAGCAGCTGCGGGTCGTTAGGTTTGGACGCAAGCAGGCGGCTTAAGTCATCGATCGCTTTGGCGGCATCGCCCTGCGCCTCGTACAGGAAGGTCCGCGCCGCGTACAGCGCCGTGTTGTTGGGATCCATTTCGATGGCTTTGTTGAAGTCGGCGAGCGCGCCCGGCTTGTCGCCCTTCTTCATGCGGGCGTAGCCGCGGCCGGCATAGATCTCGTCGTTTTTCGGGTCGAGTTCGGCGGCCTTGTCATAGTCGGCCAGGGCGGCGTCGAGCTGGCCGGCATCGTACTGGACCTGGGCGCGGCGGAAAAGGGCGTCGGCGTCGTTCGGTTTGGCCGCCAGAACGCCGTTCAGGTCTTCGAGCGCCTTAGCCTTGTCGCCGGTGTGGAGGAACGCGGTGGCGCGCGCGGCTTGCACCGCAACGTCCTTCGGGTTGGCGGCGAGCGCGGTGTTGTAGTCCGCGATGGCTTTGTCCCATTGGCCGAGGATCGAGTACGCGTCGCCCCGGCCTTTGGCGGCCGCGGCATCGCGCGGGTTCTTCTCCAAGATTTTGGTCAGATCATCCGCGGCCTTCTGCGGTTCCTTCCGCGCCGCGTAAAGGTAGGCGCGAAACCGCAGGGCCCGCTCGTTGTCCGGCTGTTGTTTGAGCACGGCGTCGAAATCGGCCAAGGCTTGGTTGGGTTTGTTCGACTGCAGGTAGGCGTAGCCCCGGGCAAACTGCAAGTTCACGTCGGGCTGCATGCCCAGCGTCTTGTCATAGTCGGCGATGGCTTGATCCCACTGCTTCATCCGCGCGTAGAGGGCCGCCCGGTTCCGGTAGTGCACCGCCTCGTTGGGCGCCAACTCCACCGCCTTGTTGAAATCCTCGAGCGCCTCGGCGTCCTTGCCCGCTTTGGCTTTTTCCACGCCGGACGCCGCGTACTGCTGGGCATCCTCCGCGCGCAAAGAACCCGAGAAACCCACCGACAACCCTGCCCAGAGAAGGAGCGCGCAAAGGGTTCGCATGCTACCCAATCGCCGGGAGCCGTGGAGAGATCAAGGCCCGATCTCCGCCAGGCCGGCCAGGCCGGCGGGCGCGCACGGGCGTGCCCGTCACGGGACCGGGCGCCCCGAAGCCGCCGTGTAGAGCGCATACCATTGCTCCCGGGAAAACCGGAGTTCCAACCCCCGTTGCGCGGCCCGGATCCGCTCGGGTTGGGTCGTGCCGATCACCGGCTGGAAGTCTGCCGGGTGACGGCGGATCCAAGCGACGATCACCGCCTCCGGAGGCACGTCCCAACCCTGGGCAAGGTCCCGCACCAAGGCCGCGGCCGCACGCACGCGGGAGTCGGCGCCCTCTTCATCGCCGCCGGAGAGGCGTCCCTTGGCCAAAGCGGCCCACGCCTGCAGGCGGAGGCCGTGTTGACGACAGTATTCAATGGTGCCTTCCCCGGGTGGGCCGCACTCGCGGGTGTTGGCGTGGATGGCGGCATCGTGCAACACGGCGTGTAGGGGGTTGTACTCGAGCTGGTTGACGAGGAGCGGCTGGGCGACGTGGGCCCGCAACAGGTCGATCTGCGCGGGCGAATGGTTGCTGACACCGAAGCCGCGCACCTTGCCTTCGCGCTGCAGTTGGTCGAAGGCGCGTGCCACCTCCTCGGGTTCGACGAGGGGGTCGGGGCGGTGCAGCAGCAAAAGGTCGAGGTAAGGGGTTTGCAAACGCCGCAGGCTACTTTCAACCGACCCGACGAGGTGGTCGAAGCTGAGGTCGTAACGACCGGGCAACCCGCCGCCCGCCAAGCGGATGCCGCACTTGCTTTGGATCACCAGGTTTTCCCGCGAGTGACCGCGCCCGCGCAACCATTCACCAAAGACGACCTCCGATTTGCCATGGCAATAGATGTCGGCGTGGTCGAAGAACTTGATCCCGCAGGCAAACGCGGCATCGAGCGCGGCCCAGGCTCGGCGGCGTTCCGCCTCGCCCAGCGGGCGGTCGTCGAAACCGCCGCCGAGCATCATGCAACCGTAGATCAGCGGCGCGGCAAAGGGATGATCCGGGGTCATGCCGCGAGACGTTCGCACCCGGGGGCAAAAGGCGGCGCACGCAGGTGGACGGTCCGCTACAAATTGAGGCTTTCGAGGGCTTTGACCGTCGTTTTCAGGAGCTTAAGGCGTGCGTACCACTTGTAGTTGGCGGCCACCACCGTCCAGGG
>CAXUNV010000624.1:0-2062 GCA_964252355.1 uncultured Chthoniobacterales bacterium
CGCGGTGACTAGCATGCTCTCGATGGCCGGCATCATCATCTCGCGCGACGCGTTCGGACCCATCACAGACAACGCGGGCGGCGTCGCCGTCATGAGTGACCTCCCTAGCTCGACCCGGGCGGTGACCGACGACCTCGACGCGGTCGGCAACACCATGAAAGCGGTGACGAAAGGCTACGCGATCGCCTCGGCCGGCTTGGCCGCACTGGTGCTCTTTGGTTCGTACGTCGCCGAGTTGCGCGCGCACTACGCCCACCTTGGGAAAGGGGATCTGTCCGGTTTCGAATTTTCCCTCGAACGTCCGGAGATTCTCGTCGGCTTGTTCATCGGCGGCCTGTTGCCGTTCATCTTCACGGCCTTCAGCATGGATGCGGTCGGCAAAGCGGCGGGTGCGGTGGTCAAAGAGGTCCGGCGCCAGCTGGTCGCCAGGCCCGGGATCCTCAAGGGCACGGAAACGCCGGAGTACGGCGCGTGCGTCGACATCGTGACCCGGGCGGCGCTGCGCGAGATGATCGTGCCGGCTCTGCTGCCCGTGGCGTTCGTGATTGTGGCGGCCCTTTTCGGCCATGTCGTCCTGGGCGGCGTGCTGGTTGGAACCATCGTGACCGGCTTGTTCGTCGCCATCTCCATGACTTCAGGCGGTGGTGCGTGGGACAACGCCAAGAAGTACATCGAAGAAGGCCACCACGGCGGCAAAGGTTCGGCGGCGCACCAAGCCGCGGTGACGGGCGACACGGTGGGCGATCCGTACAAAGACACGGCCGGACCGGCGATCAACCCGATGATCAAAGTCGCCAACATCGTCGCGATCCTGATCATCCCCATCGTGTTTCGGTAAGCCCAGAGGCCGTTTCGGGTCCCTGGCCTCTCGTCTTTTGTCCCTGGTTGAGGCGATTTGTCCAACGTTTGGCGTGGGCGGTTTGCCGTTTGGCGTCCTAGGGCCTTCCCCCCACCGCTTCAGACATGGGACGCCCCAATCCGCTACCCAGGGACTGGGGACCAGGAATCAGGGACCCGAAACGTGGTTTTACTTGGCTCCGGAACCGAACAGGACGGCGGGCACGGTGCGGAAGAGGATCCGCAGGTCGAGCCAGATCGACCAATTGTCGATGTATTCCAGATCAAGCTTTACCCAGGTCTCGAAATCGCGCAGTTCGCTCCGGCCCTCAATCTGCCAGAGGCAAGTTAGCCCGGGTTTCACGCTCAACCGGCGCCGTTGCGCCGTGTTGGCGAAGTTTTCGACCTCATAGGTGGGGAGGGGACGCGGTCCCACCAAGCTCATATCGCCGACCAGCACGTTGAGCAGTTGCGGCAATTCGTCGATGCTGTACTTCCGCAGGAGCCGGCCCAGCGGCGTGATGCGCGGGTCGTTCTCGAGCTTGAACACGGGGCCGCTCATCTGGTTGAAGACTTCCAATTCGTGCCGCCGCTGTTCGGCATCGGAATACATCGACCGGAACTTGAACATGCGGAACGGCCGGCCGTGGCGACCGCACCGGGCTTGGCTGAAGATGGCGGGGCCGGGTGAGGTCGCTTTGACGGCAAGCGCCGCGGCCAGAAGCAGGGGCGAGAGGAGAACCAAGCCGAGGAGCGCGCCGGTGAAATCGACCGTGCGCTTGAGCAGCAGCGCCCAAGAGCTGTCGGGCGTGGAGCGGAACACCAGCATCGGCTGGGTGCCCAAAGAGTCGAACGCTGGCCGGGCGATGGAAGTGCGGATGAAGTCGGCCATCAACCAAGCTTCGACCCCCTCGATCTCGCACGCGGCGATCGCCGCCTCAACGCGCCCGAGTTCGGTGCGGGACGCGGAAAAAATCACGCGGCCCACCGAGTGTTGGTGGAGCGCGCGCACCAGTTCGGAGACGGGTTGGGTCGAGACGTCGATCGTCTCGACGATCTGGATCTGCGCGAGGAGTTCCGGGCTGAAGCGGCCGGTCACCTCCTCCATGCCTTCGGAGGAAGCGGCCAACAAGACCCGTTCCCGGTACTGGCCGCGCCGGGCCCGGGGGCGCCCGCGCAGCCCCCGCACCCCCCCCGAGTGGCGCCCGCCCCCGGCGGCGCGCGC
>CAXUNV010000624.1:2072-2766 GCA_964252355.1 uncultured Chthoniobacterales bacterium
CGATCAGGCGCTCTTTGACGAGCAGGACCGTGGCGCTCGCGCCGCCGAAAAAGAGGAGCACGACCCGGCTATTGATGTTGAGCCGGAACAGGATGGCGCACCCGGAGACCAGTACGCCGAGCCAAAGCAGGGCCTGGAGCACTTGGACGAACGCGCGCAACGCGCTTTTCTGCAGCGAGAAGTGGTAATAACCTTGCAGGTCCAAAAACAACGGCCCAAACGGCACCACCAACATCGCCAGCCACGCGAAGGCCGGGTAACGTTCGATCGGGCCGACGCTCTTCACCTCGCCGCCGATGAACTGGCGCAGGGCGTAACCGAGCGAGAGACAGACGACCAGGATCGCAGCGTCGACCAGTTGATGAAACTGGATGTTGATTTCTTGCTGTCGCCCGAGCACGGCGGGTTGCCTGCCGCCGGGATTTGCTTTAGACGGCGGATGCACCATGCCTGAGGATCCTTTGGCCGAAGCGCCTGCGGCGCGGACGCTCGTCGTCGGCGTCGTCGCCTCGCGGGCCGACGTGGGCTTGGCGCGCGCCTCGGCGTCGGCGGGTTGGGACTTGGCCGAAGTGCGCGTCGACATGTTAGCGGCGGAGGGGGAGGAGGCGCTCGCCGAAGCTCGCGCCCTGCCGGGCGCGGCGCTGGTCACGGTGCGAGACCCCGACGAAGGCGGCGCCCAAGGGTGGTCTATGGA
>CAXUNV010000625.1:0-668 GCA_964252355.1 uncultured Chthoniobacterales bacterium
CGTCTAAAACGGATGCACAAACGCCACAATCCGTTTTTGAGGGGCAAAGCACGGTCGGCAAAACGCATAAAGGAGGCTTCGGACGGCCTGAGGAAGACTTGAATCCTCAGGAAGGTAGCGCCGGCGTCCCCCGCCCGCAGCGCTTCGCGCAGCCCGGTGGACCTCCGAACCTCCTGAACGGCTTAGCGTAGCGATGCGGGCGGGCCTCGTCCGTCATCGGGTAGAAGCGACCATGACCTTTGCGTCGGCCCTCTCTGGACGGCAGTTTCTTCCGTTACCAGCGAGACGCCGGCGCTCCCCTCAAGCCTTACCGCTTCAAAAACTCTTCCACCGCGGCGTGGAAGGCATCAGGCGCCTCCAGGTGCGGGATGTGCCCCACGTTTGGCAGCTCCACCAGCCGCGCCCCGGCAATCTCCCCGGAAGCTTTGCGCGCGAGTTCAGCCACGTGCCCGAGGTCGCGCCGCAGGTCCACGGGCGCGCGGTCCCGGCCTACGGCGGTGTGGTCTTCCTGGCCGACGATCAGGACAGTGGGCACCTTGATGGCGGCAAGTTCGTAACAGACCGGCTGCTGGTAGATCATGAGGGACGTCAGGGCGGGCCCCCCCCCCCACCCCCGGGAAAAACCCCACCAACCCCCCCCCCACCCGACGCGGCCCGACCCCCCGGCC
>CAXUNV010000625.1:678-2760 GCA_964252355.1 uncultured Chthoniobacterales bacterium
GGGGGAAATCCCCGCTCAACGCCACCCGCATCCGTGGCTCGACGAACGCCTCGGCCTTCTCTGGAGGAAAAGTCACAAAATAGCCCTGCACGTAACGCCGGTATTCCTCCAAGCCCGTGTTGAGCTCTTGCTGGTAAAGCTGTTCCAGGGGCGCGGGCGGCACCGTCAGCCGGTAATCCTCCAAACCGATCGGATCCTCCAGGACCAACCCCTCCGTCCGGCCGGGAAAGAGGCGCGCAAACCGGATCGCGACCATGCCACCCATGGAATGGCCGATCACCGTGGCTTTGGACACCCCCAACCCGTCCAGCAGTCCCGCGGTGTTTTCGGCCAGGAAATCAAACGAGTAGTGGACGTCGGGCTTGGAAGATTTGCCAAACCCGACCTGGTCGGGCACGACCACCCGGAAGCCGCGCTCTATCAAAAACCGGATCGTGTCGGCCCAATACGCGCCCCAGAAATTCTTGCCGTGGAGCAGCACGACGCTGCGGCCGTTCGGATTTTTGGCTGGAGGCACGTCCATGAAGCACATGCGGAGGTCCTGACCTTCGACGTGCAGGTTGAGGAAGGCGGTCGGGTACGGGTACTTGAGTTCTTCAAAACCGATTCCAAGCGGTGCGTCGTAATGGTCGGGCAACGGCCGCGGTTCCGGCGCTGCCACCACCGTACGAAGGAGGCATAAACCCAGGACCAAAAACGCCAAAGACGTCGGTAGGTGTCGCACGCCGGCATTAACGGCGGAACGGACCCTGGGCGTCAAGGTCTGGGGCGGACTGGGGAGATGGCCACGGCGGCGCCATGCATCGCGAGGGCATCTTCCAAAAGCGCCACCGGGTAATCCTTGCCGCCGATGGCCGCCACCAACCGCTTGCGTGCCTCGTAGCCGAAGATCGTGGTGAACGCCGCGCCGAGCGCGCCGGCGACGGCGCCGGTGGCGGATCTCCTGCCTTGCGCGCAGAGGGCGGCACCGCAGAGCGCGCCAATGGCGACGCGGCCCAGGAACGGCAGCGGCGACTTTCGGCTCGGCACGCCGGGCAACTTGTCGCCGCCCAATTCGCCGGCAGCCAGGAGTGCGAAGGCGCCGGCTGCCACTGGGGAAGAGAGGAAGACGAAAGGTGTCTCTCGCAAGTCGAGTTCGCCACGTCGGACCGCTTGGCCGAGCGCGGCCAAGGAGGTCATCGAACGCAGGCCCGTGACCGCACCAATCAAGAGGGCTTTGCCCAAAGGGCTAACGTCAGTCATGCAGAGAGACGCATCGTCCGTCCCACGGCAGGAACGCAAGCCCACCTGCCGTTTTTCGACGGGCGCAGCAGTTGGTCATGTGGTCGGTTTGTTCTGGGCCAACCAATTCGCCCCCTCGCCGGCCTACGAGCTGCGTCCGTTTTTGTACAAAGATGGCGCCGTGTATGAGGTCGGCACGTTGTCGGGTCAGACTACCCGGGCGCTGGGGATCAATGATGGTGACGACGTCGTCAGCACCTCCCTGGCGGATGATGGCCGTTACCACGCCGACGTACCACCGAGGGGACGGGACGAACTTTGACGACCGTCCATTCGGGTACTTCGACCCGCACAACGGGCTGCTTGCGGTGCTCTACCGTCAGAGGCGTTGAGTCAACCTGAACAAGTGCATTCCGCCGGGCTCCGGTTGGCTGCTGACCTCGACGTCGGCAATCAATGATCTGGGCGGAATCTGCGGGCAAAGGCTGCTGAACGGCGTCTGGCACGGTTACCTGTTGAAACCCGTGCAGCGCTGACGGGTGATTGCCGGGCCGCCCTCGGCTAAGTCACGCGCTCCGTGACGCCCCTGGATCGTGGGCAAAGCGCGCCGGCGAAGGGCGGGCGTGCTGCCGTTCGGCATGGCCCGTTGACGGCCGTAACTGGGACGAAAGGAATCCCACAAATGGGACGCCGGGTCGGCCGGGGTGCAGCACCCGTCATTCGAAGACGGTTCAGCGAACCACACCCAAATCGCAACTTGTTCTTAATCAGCAATTTGTGATGGATGCCGACCCTTTCGCCGGGCGCCCTAAGGACGTGGCACGTCTCTAGCCATAACCTTTGTCGTGACCATTGCCACCC
>CAXUNV010000626.1:0-2748 GCA_964252355.1 uncultured Chthoniobacterales bacterium
GCGTAGCGATTTGTCATGGGCGGCGGTCAAATTCACCGGGTGACTTTGACCAAACATCCAGTTCGGCGGGGCGGGCGGGGGTTGACCCAGGAGGGAGACGGCACGTGTTGAGCACGGCCGTCGCGCCGGCACCCCGCTGCTCGTTGGTCATCCCCGTCTACAATGAAGGGGAAGTCATTGCCGAGGTCCTCCAGGAGATCCGTGAGTTCCTCGCGTCGCATCCGCTGGATGAGGAACTGCTGGTGGTGGATGACGGCAGTGGCGACGGCACCGCGCAGCTCGTCGAAGACTTGTTGGCCGGATGGCCGCGCGCCCGGTTGTTGAGCCTGCCGCGAAACCTGGGTCAGGCGGCCGCGCTCTACCTCGGCATGCAGCGGGCGCGTGGCGGGGTCATCATCCTCATGGATGGCGACGGGCAGAACGATCCCCGGGACATTCCTCGCCTGCTCGCCGCCCTTCAGCAGGTCTCCGCGGACATGGCCGTGGGTGTGCGGGTGCCGCGAAGCGACCCTTGGCCGCGGCGCTGGATGTCGCGCTTCGCCAACCGCGTGCGCCGGCGCGTGCTGCAAGACGGGATGACGGACACCGGGTGCGGGCTGAAGGCTTTTCACCGGCGGGTTGTGGCCGCGTTCATCCCGATTCAAACCTTGTATTCCTTCATGCCGGCCTTGGCGATGAGCGCAGGCTTCAGCGTCGTCGAGTTGCCGGTGCGCCATCGTCCGCGTCCAGGGGGACGGTCCAAGTACGGCGTTCGTCACTTCCTGTGGCGTCCACTGCTGGATCTGTTGGGCGTGTGGTGGTTCACCCGGCGGCGGTGTCCGTTGGCGGTCGGACCAGCGCCCGGTCCGGTCGGATTCGGGGACGGGGAGACCGTTGGTTCGCTTCCCGAGCACGCGGCCACGTCACAGGGCGACGATACCTGGAGGTCTCGGCACGGGGGTTAAGGCCCGGAAAACCGCCGCGATCCAGTCGGGCCCAGGGGCGCGTCCCGCCTCGCTCCGCCCGACTTCTCCGGCCGTCGGTTCCCCGGCCCTTCTAGACATGCCTGCGACGCGTTTTGCCCAGGGCCGCCCGCCTCAGCGGGTTGCACCCATTTGGCCCAACCTGGAGGCCTTTAGCTTTGGCCTCTGGAGTTTGGCCGCGCTTGCCGTGGCCGCGCGGGTTGCCCTTTCGCCGACCGCCAACACCGTCTTCGGGGTGTTTCAAGCTGCAGGCGCTCGGTGGTTGGCGGCAAGGCCCCTCTACCCGCGTGCAGGCGAGTTCCTGTACAGTCCCTTGGCGGCCGCGGCCTTCGCGCCTTTTGCCTCCCTGCCGAGCCCTTGGGGAGACATTCTCTGGCGGCTGGGAACCATGGTGCCGTACGTGCTGACCGTGGCGGCCTCCCTCCGCAAACTCTTCCCGCAGGACGCTTCGGCCCGCGGGGTCGGCCTCCTTTTGTTGCTCGCCTTGTCCGTGGGAAACCTCAACAACGGACAGGCTAGCCCGTTGGTTCTGGCGTTGCTGGCGATGGCTTTGCACTCGTCGGGTCGGGGACGTTGGAACCTCGCGGCGCTGCTCATCGCGGCCGCGACATTTTTCAAGCTTTACCCCCTCGCTTTCGGGCTCTTGCTGGCCGTGCTTTACCCGCGCGAACTGGCGTGGCGGTTGGGCGCGGCTCTGGGCGGGTTGCTCCTCGTCTCTTGCGTGCTGCAAAACCCCGGCTACGTCCTTGCCCAATACCGAAGTTGGTTTGCCTGCTTGGGTGCCGACCGCCGCAGGCTAGCCGACGGCGTCGGTCATTGGCGCGATGCCTACCTGCTGTTGCGGCTCGCCAAGATTCCGATCTCCATCGGGTGGTACGCCGCAATCCAAACGGCGGCCGGGGGCGCCCTGGCAGTCTTTGGCTGGTGGGCGCAGCGCGCCCGGCAATGGTCTTACGACCGACTGTCGTTTTTGATTTTGGCGCTGGGTGCCTGCTGGGTCGTTCTGTTTGGGCCGTCCACCGAGTTGGCGACCTACATCTTCTTAGGTCCCGCTTTCGCCTTTGCGGGCGCACGCGTCCTGAGCATCCCCGGCCGGCTGAGGCGCGCACCTCTCCCCGCCCCGGCGTTGCTGCTGGGAAGCTTCGCTTGGCTGGAGATGGCCGAGGGGTTGAACGCGTGGGTGCCCGCCGTCCGCCGCAACTTGGCGCTGCACGCGCTCCAGCCGTTGGGCGCCTTGGCGTTCGGCGCGGGCGCGTTGGTCCTGTTGCTCGACGACGGGTGGTGGCCGCAGACACCTTCCGGCAACTCTTTCAACCCCGAACCTCTCCCCTCCTGCTAAACCACCCATGCACCTCACGCGTCATGCCGGTTGGGCCGTGGCGGGGTTGGCCTTGGTCACGCTTTTCCGTTTGTGGTACGTCGACCACCTCGGCTTGGTCGGTGACGAAGCGTATTACTGGCTTTGGTCGCGCCACCCAGACGTCTGTTACTTGGACAAGGGTCCGCTCATCGCTTGGTTCATCTTTGTCGGGACGAAATTCTTTGGCCAAACCGTCTTCGGCATCCGGCTCTTTGCCGTCGTCCTGGCCGCCGGTACCGGCGTCTGCCTGTTCCGGTTGGCCCAACGATTGTTCTCGGACCGCGTTGGCCTCCTCACGGTGACGCTGGCCGCGATCACCCCGTTGTACGCGGTCGGTTCAGTCCTCATGACGATCGACACCGTCTACATCTTCTTCTGGACGGCGGCGGCCCTGGCCTTTTGGCGGGCGAAGGATCAGGATCGATT
>CAXUNV010000627.1:0-2389 GCA_964252355.1 uncultured Chthoniobacterales bacterium
GTGCGGCACCCGGACCCTGCACGGGGTTTTGGGCCACCAACTCCCTCAACACCGTCCGACGTTCTTGAAGGCGTTTCGCCTCCTCCGCGTAACGCGCCGGCACGGAGGCGGGCGCTGGCCCGGCCCCGGCCGGCAAAGAGCGAAGCGCGCGGTCGCCGGGAGCGTCGTCATCGAAGAAGCCAGCCGGCGTCTCGCGAACCGATCCCAGCAGCTCCTGCGCTGCCCACCGCCGCCGGTCGTCGGCCGCGTCCAACACCCCCAACGTGGGCTTGGCACCAGGGGCCGCCTGCGCCTGCCACGCGTGCTCGGCCGCTTCCCACTCCCGCCACGCGGCGTTGAGCCGAGTCGCCGGATCGCGCGGATTTGGAATGGGCGGGTTCAGCACGGCCTGCGCGGTCTGCAAGCGAGCTTGGGCAACGGCTTGGTTGACGTAAGCCTCCGCGCGCGCGCGCTCCCGTTCAGGAGTGGACGCCCCGTCCGGGGCCGTCGCGCCGGGGTCAGGCGCGGGTGACTGGGCGGCGGGGCTTCCGGGAGCCGCGCCGAGTTCGGCGTCAAACAGGCGAACCCTCGCTTCGTGAACCTCGCGCTCCAGCGTCGCGAGGTCGCGGGTTTGCTCGGGCCTCAACCGGTCGCGGTGGAGGAGGTCGTCTGTCAAACCTTGCGACTCCAAGTAACGCTGCAGGTTCCCTTGCGCCCGCGCGAGCCTCGCTTCGCGCTCGGCTTGGGCACGTTCCTCCGGTGTGCCGGCCTGGGCGAGGCGTCGCGCCGCTTCCGTTTCCTTCACCGTCTCGCCCCCGGGTTGCCCGGCGACGTACGCGGACTTCGGCCGTGTCGACGTCTCGACCGTCTCTTGGGTGGCGAGCTTGGCCGCCAACTCGGTGAGCCGGTCTGCCGTAACCCGTGCAACGCGGCGGAGTCGGCCGCGCAGCAACCGCTCTTCCGGGGTGGGCTGCGCCGACGGCGGGAACCGGTTCAGCAGATCCCCGACCCGGAACAGTTCCTGGCTGAGCCGGACCGCCTCGGCTCGCTCCGCCGGGGCGACCAGGAACGGCCTGACGGCCGAAGCCGGGTCCCTGGCGACTTCCCGGTCGTACCCACGGGCGGCGTTCGCGCGCAGTTCCTCAGCCTGGGCGCCGGCGATCAGGTTGTTGGCTTCGTGGATGGCGTCATACCGGACCTGCGCTTCCCGCAGCACCCGCGAGGCTTCCGCCACCTGCGCGCTGGCCTCCGTTTCGCGTCGTCCCAATTCGTCGCGCACGGCGGCCCGCAGGCCCGCGACCGTCGCATCCGGGGCGGGTTGGCCGAGTTGCCTCGAGGTTTCCAAGACGCTGTTTCGGTGCGCCTCGTCCGACGCCGCTTGCGCCGCCGTCAGGTTGGCCTTGGCTTCATCGACGTCCGCTTGTGCGACCCGTTCATCCCGAAAGGCGGGGCGCAAGGCCGCGAACTGCTGCCGGCCGGCACCCGCCCAGTAACGGTTGAGGCGTTCGCCCAAGTTACGCGTCGCGAACGGGTTTTTGGCGAAGCGGACGGCGTCAGCCAAGGCTTGGCGGGCAAACGAGAGGCGCAGGCGCGCGTCGTCGTAGGCTTGGTTGGCGCGCCGTTCCGCCTCGCGCAGCGGCCCCGGTCGGCCAGGCGTGGCGACGTTGCCTTCCTCGTCCGAAACGGCCGGCGTACCTCGCAGGGCGAACGTCGCCTCCGCCAACTCCCTTTGCAGGGCCTCTTTCCGCGCCTCGGCGTCGCGCAAGCGCCTGCGTGCCTCTGCCAACGCCGGGTTCGGCGTGCCCGCGCCCGGTTGCGTCCCTTGCTGCTGCACCGCCACGTTCTCCTTGGCTCGGGTCAGGTCGCGTTCCGCCCCGGCCAAGTCTCCTTGGAGTCTCCGGACCGTTGCCTCTCCCACCAACCGCGCCTGCAGCGCCCGCTCCTGGTCGGCCGCGGCTCCCTCCCGTGCCAGGGTGGCTTGGTGCACCTCGTCTTGCAGACCCTTCAACAACCGGAGTTGCTCGAGGGGCGGGTACTCGGCGAGCCCGCGGGCGCCCTGGACGCGCTCGTCGCCCTCCCGCCGGATCGGGGCGCTCAGGTCGAGCTGGCCGCGGATGAGCGCGTTGGCCCGCTCGCCCAACCGTTCCGCGCGGTAGCTCAACCGGAGGGCGTCCCGGATTTTGGGGGTGATGTGTTGGCCTAAGGAACGGTTCAGCAAAGCCAGCGATTCCAGCGGTGCTTGCTGGAAGTGGGTCGCTTGGTCGATGCCCCAACGCACGCCGGACCGGGTTGCCAAAAGGGCTTGGCGCAGGAATCCCACGGCGGCTTGGGTGCCGGGATCCTCCGAACTCTCCTTGCGCAGCTTGTAAAGGCTGAGACCCCACCGCACGGCGTTGACGCCCAGGGTCAG
>CAXUNV010000627.1:2420-2744 GCA_964252355.1 uncultured Chthoniobacterales bacterium
CGACGTATTTCCACACGTCGACGGGGTTGGTGAACTTGCTGGGTTCGAGCGGGTGGGGGGGGGTCGCCGACGGTGATGCCGACGGCGGCGGCGGCGTGGCCGCCTGAACCGGACCGCCGAGGAGGCCATCTAGGAATGCCTGGGCCGGGACGCCGTTCGGGGTTTGGACCGAAAGGTGCGATTGCGACCGAACACGCCGGTTGGCCAGCAGGGCGGCGGGTCGACCGGCCGGCGCCTGCCGTGTCGCCGCCAGCAGGTCTGCGGCGAGCTGCCCCCGGAACGCCTGCGCGGCCTGGAGGAACGCGGACCCGCCCACCGGGCCGG
>CAXUNV010000628.1:0-2743 GCA_964252355.1 uncultured Chthoniobacterales bacterium
AACCCGGCCCGCCCAGCCAAGCGGCCATGCGCTGCCAAACGGCCCGGGGCGGTAAAGGTCAGGGGCGCGGCGGCCGAGGCGCCGCTTTGGGCTTGCAGGGTCGGGCCGCGACGGCTCCAACCGCCTCGCCATCGTCCGACCTGGTTGGCTGCTCCCTTCCGCGGGCCGGGGTTTCGCCCCACCGGGTCATCAGTAAGCTCCGGCCTCCGGCCTCCGGCGGACGGCGGGCGGGCCGCCTGCCCCCTCTGCACAACCCGCGACTTGGCACCTCGAAATCGGCCGCGATGATCCTTCCGAAAAACACCCGTCTTCTCCAGCTTGCCCCTTGGCACAATGCCTTCCGGTGCGTACGTCTGGGCATGCAATACCGCAGGTTGGGCAAGGCGGGGGTGAAGGTGAGCGAACTCTCCTTCGGCTCTTGGTTGACGTTCGGCAACCAAGTCTCGGACGACGTGGCCGAGGCGCTGATGGTCGCCGCGTACGACGGCGGCGTGAACTTCTTCGACAACGCCGAGGGTTACGCCCGGGGCCGGTCGGAACTCGTCATGGGCAAGGTCCTCCGCAAGCTGGGGTGGCCGCGCGACACCTTCCTGGTCTCGAGCAAGGTGTTCTTCGGGGCGGCGCCGGACCCGCAAAAGCCCAACCAGTACGGCCTGAGCCGCAAGCACGTCTTTGAAGCGTGTCATGCCGCGCTCGGTCGCCTGCAGGTCGACTACCTCGACCTCTTCTTCTGCCACCGGCCAGACAAGGAGACTCCCATCGAGGAAACGGTGCGTGTGATGTCCGATTTGGTCCGCCAGGGCAAGGTGCTTTACTGGGGCACGAGCGAGTGGAGCGCGCAGGAAATCATGCAGGCGTACGCCGCAGCCCGGGAACTCCATTTGGTACCGCCAACCATGGAACAGCCGGAGTACAATTTGTTGGCCCGCGAGCGCGTCGAGCGGGAGTACGCGCGCCTTTACAGCGAAATCGGCTTGGGCACGACGATCTGGTCGCCCCTGGCAAGCGGTTTGTTGACGGGCAAGTACAACGAAGGGGTCACCGACGAGACGCGGCTCACGATCAAGGGCAACGAGTGGTTGCGGGAGTCCGTCCTGAACGATCAGCGGTTGGCCCAGGTCCGGCAATTGGGCGAAATGGCTAAGGAGCTTGGGATGTCCCAGGCGACGCTGGCCATTGCTTGGTGTCTGGCCAACCCCAACGTCAGCACGGTGATTCTGGGCGCGTCCAAACCTCACCAGCTGGAAGAAAACCTCCGGGCGGGCGAAGCTCGCGCCAAGCTCACGCCGGAGGTCCTGGCACGGATCGACGCCGTCCTGGGCAACGCGCCGACGGACGATTAGGGCGACGTGCAAGTCCTGGCAACGGGCGGGGCCAACGATCCGGAACCCGGGCAATATCGACTCACCCTGCGCCCGTTACCCTCCCGATTTGGCCAGACCACGACCAGTAAAGCCGAATTTGCGCCAAAATGACCCTTTCCCAGCCGTTTTGGCTTTCCGCCAACCCTAGGCGGTTTTGCGGTTGCCACGGGTCCTTTGCGCTTTAGACTTAGCCACTTCTCTTATGGGCAAGCGAAAGAGAAAAATTTCCGTCAAAAAGCTTCCCCTCCAACGCTCTCTCGAATTCCAGCACGAGGGCGAATACTTCGATCTCAAAGCTCTCTTCGGTAAGGTCAACGCCGAATACTTCGATGGTGCGTTGGACGGTTACACGATCATCTGGGGTCGGCGTCGGAAGCACCCACCCAAGGAATACTTCGTCTTTGGAACGATCCAAGAAGAGGATCAAATCATCCGGATTCATCCCCTGCTGGACGCGCCTTTTGTGCCCACGTGGTTTTTGGAATACGTCATCTACCACGAGATGCTGCACGCGGTCGTTCCAGAAGAAATCGACGACCAGGGACGGCGCCGGGTGCACACGGACGAGTTCTACCGTCGCGAACGCCTGTTTCACTGCTTTCATCGGGCCCGCCGGTGGGAGGACGAAAATCTCGACCGTTTCTTCCGGTGAACGCGCGCGATGGGCGAACCTCCCGGCCCTGAGGTTATCCTGCTCGTCTCTGTGACGTTTCCGGATGCGGCCACCGCCGATCGCGTGGTGCGCACGGCGGTGGAAAGTCACTTAGCCGCTTGCGGCAACCTCGTGCCCGGGATTCGTTCGGTTTACCGGTGGCGTGGCGCGGTTAAAACCGCCGAAGAAACCCTGGCGTTGTTCAAAACCACGAAATCGATGGTGGGGAAGTTGCAGGCGCACGTGCTCCGGCAGCATCCGTACGAGGTTCCCGAGTTCGTCTACCTCCCCATCACGGGTGGGCACGCGACGTACCTGGAGTGGGTCGTCGAGAACAGCGGCGGTGAGGGCTGAAGCGTCGCCCCGGGAGGGTTGGGCCGGCTGCAGGGGAGGGGGGGGGGGGGGCGGCCGCGGCGCCGCGGCCGCCCCCGCCCGAGACCGGCAGGGCCCGCCCCCGCCCCGGCAAGAGCGGCCAGGACCTTTGCCCCGGCTGCCCGCCCCTCGGAGAGGTGGCTTACGGGTGACGGGCGGGACGCCCGCGCTCCCTTGAGATGCTTGGCGGCGGGTCAGGTAAAACACCTCGTCCTACCCATCGTTGGGCGGGGCCGCTCCACAAAAAAGGCCCGGCAGATCGCCGGGCCTTCTCGGAATTTTTCGTGAAAAGACGTTTTCCCCTACGGCTTTTTGGTCCCTGTCGGGCTGGGGAAACCACCGGGTTTTGTGGTGG
>CAXUNV010000629.1:0-2735 GCA_964252355.1 uncultured Chthoniobacterales bacterium
CGCCAGCCGGATCGCAGAAAGCCGGTCGTTGAGGGCCTCCAGGTCGGCCCGGGCGGTCGCCCAGGGCGACTTCGGGACGCGCACGAAGAGGTTGGGGCCCCAGCGCTCGCACCCGTAGCCGGCCAAGTGGGCCTCGGCGCCCGCCGTGCCGCCCAGCGCGGCCAGGTGCGCCGGGGTCAGCACGTCGCCCCACTCGGCGCGGTGGACGCGGGCGGAGAGCTGCTGCTCATGGCGTTGGTAGAAAAACAGCTCGTCGCGCCGCACGTTGCCCTCAGCTTGCTCCCCGGCGGTCATCCCGGGCCTCCAAGACCGCATGGGCGTGAACGAGAGGCTCGATTCGACGTAGATCGTTTTTCCCGGAACGACGAACCCAAACGCAACCTCCGAGCGCTCCCCCAAGCTCCGCACGAACGCCCAGAACGGCTCCGGATCGTAATCGTCCCGACCCACGTTCAGCGTCACCGAGATCCGGCCGGCGCGCGCCCCCACACCAAGCGCACTGGGCCAGCGGGCCGGTGACCCGGGCCGTGCCGGCCCCCGCCGGCCGGCACCTCGGCGTAAAAATCGCGCGGGAGCGGGCCTTTGAGGGGCAGCCATTCGACCAGGTGGTTCCAGCCCAATGGTTGCGACAGCGTCGCAACGATCTCGGGGTCGGAAAATCGTTCGGCAAATTTCACCATGCGCGTGAGCGCCGCTTTAATCCACCCGCGTCCAAACTCCTGGGTCAACCGCCGCGCCAGCGTCGTCACAACTCCCTCGCCGTATTCGGCGCGCTGCCCTGGGAGGAGTTCACGGCGGGTGAGGTGCGCGATCCGCCAATGGAGCACGGCGAGGCCAGGGTTCGGGGTGCGGGCGGTGGCCGTCCGCGCCTGCGTGATGAGGGTACGAAGCTCCTCCAAAATTTTGCTTGGCTCGGCGCTGGGGTCACATTCCGCGCTTTTGGCAACATTCTGATTGGCGCAGCCGACCCTCTCCGCGGCAGCCTCAGATGGTGCCGCGGCTGCTGCCCTGACCTCCACCGCGCTTTGGCGCCACGAACCGTCCGTGGCAATGGTCGTCAACCCACCAAAGGCCCGAAGGTGCCCGGGGAGGTTCGATTCACCTCAGCACGCCCGTCTGTGCCGTGTCCGGAGCGGACTGGAACATCGCGCGGTACGGTGGCTGGCGGAGAGTTTTTGATGCAGGTAACACAGAGACGGGGCTTTTAGATGAGACTTCCCAATGGCGATCGTGCCGTCGTGCCGATGGCCAAGCTCCGCGATTACTCGTTGGATGCCGCGCACGAACTCGGCAAGCACAAGGCGCGAGTCTTTGCGGCGGCGCTCGGGCTCACCAAGGGGGATGCGGAGTGGTTGCGGGACAGACTCCTCGAGGCGGCGAGCCGCGGTGAGTGTGAGCTTGGCAAAATCACGTCGCACGGCCGGCGCTACATCCTTGATTTCTCGCTGGTCAAAGGTGACCGCCAAGCCCGCGTGCGCAGCGTTTGGAACGTGCGGCCAAACGAGGAAGAGCCTCGCCTCATCACCTGCCACGTGTTATGAGCATGCTTGTGCAAGAAGGGGGGATCAAACTTCTGGACGTCGTCGCGCTCGTGGTGGACAAGCCAGCGGACGGCCTGAGGGCCGGGCAGGTCGGAACGGTGGTGGAGGTTTTCACGCCGGACGATTTCGAGGTTGAGTTCTTGGCCCTGGACGGCCGCACGGACGTGCTGGCCGAGCTGAAGCGTGGCGATCTCCGGCTAGTGGAACCGGAGCGGGTTGATGGGTGACCTGCACTGGTAGCCCCACTTGCCTTGCGGAGGTGGCAGCGGCGCATCGGCGCAACCAACGAGCGTCAACTGACCACAACGGGCTAGATTGTCCGGCCGCCAGGGACGTTTACCCCCAGTTCCACGACCGCACGTCTGCTCGGCTGGCGATCCCGGACTGGATCGACCCGTGCGGGTCGCCTCACCCGCGCACGTTCGGCTTGAGGGCCGCCAAGTCGGCCCGAGCGGTCGCCCAGGGGCCCTTCGGGACGCGCACGAAGAGGTTGGGCCCCCAGCGCTCGCACAGGTAGCCCGAGAGGTGCGCCTCCGCGCCCGCCGTGTGCCGCCCAACCCGGCCAAGTGCGCGGGCGTGAGCACGTCGCCCCACTCCGCCCGGCGGATGCGGGCCCTGAGCCGGCCTTCCTGTCCTTGGTAGAAAAAGCACTCCTGTTGGCGGGCGGTCTCCTCGGCGGTCGGCGCCCGCCTCCAGGCGCCCGGCTCGCGGACGTACGTGAAGGAGAGGCTTGACTGCACGTGTCCGGAACTGCCAGCCAGGGCGTAGCCATGGGCGAGATCGGAACGCGAGCCCAGCGCGCGCGCCCAGGAAAAGAAGAGGCCCTCGCGCCAAACCGACCGCGGCACCTCGAGCGACACCGACCTTTCCCCCTCTTTCAGGTCGACGCCCAACGAGGCGGCCTCCTCGCCCGCGGTGCTCAGCGCAGCGATCCGCCGGTCGAACGCCACCAGGCTCAAGACGCGTCCGGGTTCGTGGGCTGCCGCCATCTCCGCGACGGCGTCGCCGAGCGGACCCTTGACCCGCCGGAATGTGGCGATTTCGGGCAGCATGCGCTCAAAGAGGCGGAACCGGACACCCGCCAGCTCCCAGCCGTAGTCCTTGAACGTGTCGGTGGCCCCGGCCGCGGCGGTTCCGGGCGGCCCGACGGCGGCGCCAAGGTAGCAACGGTGTTTTTTCTTACGTTCTCATGGC
>CAXUNV010000630.1:0-2735 GCA_964252355.1 uncultured Chthoniobacterales bacterium
GCTACGCCGCGCTCCGCGGGGCGGCTCCTTTCCTAAAGTCCCGCGCCGCCCCGCCCGCGATCCCGACGCTGCGGTTCCGCCGCCTGCGGGGTCCTTTGCCTCGTCTAAGTCGCTCCGGTGCGGGCACCCGGAACCACCATCCAAACGCCGGGCAACCTCGACGGGAGCAGCGGTCCCCGCCCATCCCCGGTCGGAAGAAAATCCTGTTCGGATTTGGTGAAACGTGTTAGATCGTGGGGCCGCTGGAAAGGTTGTTCCCCCACCAAAATTTCGTGTTCTTGCGCGGGCGTCCAACGCCTGCACCGATCACTTTGGACGGTAGGGGAGGCGAGGTTCCCAGCAGGAACGTTTCCCGCCTTCGCAACCCCCCGCACCTCGACAAACCATGAGCAAGAAGCTCCTTAGCGCCCTCTTTCTGATGTTCTCTTCGTTCCAGGCTTTCGCCTGGACCGACGGCGAGCTCCTCATCTGGATCAGCGACAACCGCGCCTATCACACCCTTGGGGAGATGGGCAAAAAGTTTGAGAAGGAGTTTGGGGTGCCCGTGAAGGTCGAAACGCAAGAGGAGATCACCGACAAATTCCAGTCGGCGGCGCAGACCGGCAAAGGCCCTGACATCTTTTTTTGGGCGCATGACCGGATCGGCGAATGGGCCGACGCGGGACTGCTGAAGCCTTTGGAGATCAAGGACGAGTTTAAAAGCGGCTTCGTCCCGCTGACGTGGGATGCCGTGACCCACAAAAACCAGACCTGGGGCTACCCCATCGCGATGGAGTGCGTCTCGCTGATCTTTAACAAGAAGCTCGTTGACGGCAAACCTCCGGGCCAGCTCGGCGAGATCCCAGCGTTCGCCAAGCAGCTGAAGGCGAGTCACCCCAAAGCCATCGCGATCATGTGGGACTACAACACCCCGTATTTCAGCTGGCCGTTCCTTGCCAGCGCCGGGGCTTACCCGTTCAAGAAGATCGAGGGCGGCTACGACGTGAAAGACTCCGGGGTGAACAGCCCGGCGGCCTTGCAGGGTTTGCAGGCCATCGTCGACCTCATCAACCAGGGCGTGATGCCTAAGGGGGTCACGCAAAGCGTGATGGACCAGAAGATGGCGAGCGGCGACTTGGCGATGATGGTCAACGGACCATGGGATTGGGCGAACCTGCGGAAGAGTGGGATCGACTTCGGTTTGGCACCGTTGCCCGGGGTGGCGGGCAACCCCGGCCGTCCGTTCGTCGGCGTCTTCTCCGCGCTGGTCAACCGCTCCAGTCCGAACACCGATCTGGCCACCCAATTTTTGGAGAAGTACGTCTGCACGGTGGAAGGCTTGAAGGCCATGGATGCCGAGGCCCCGCTCGGGGTGCCTGCCTTGACGGCCCTCGCTGACGAGATGTCCGCCAAGGATCCCTTCATCAAGGTAACCTACGAGAATGCGCAAAACGGGGTCGTGATGCCGAACGTGCCGCAAATGGGCAAGTTCTGGAGCACCATGGGGGCCGCTTTCCAGATCGCCACCAACGGCGGGGCGAGTCCCCAGGTGGCCCTCAAAGACGCGCAGAATAACATGGCGAGGTAAGGCGGTGGAGAGGCGAGTTCCCATCCTGCCGATCGTGGTAGCGCTGCTGGCTTTGCCGGCGTTCTACGTGAGTTTTGTGATGTACCGGACGGGCAATCTCGCCATTGCCCTGATCGTCTTGTTGCTCACCCTTCTCGGGGCGTTCGTCTACCTGCACCCCTCCGCCAACACCTTCCGCTACCTCTTTCCGGGCTTCTTGGGATTCGGGGTCTTCGTCCTGTTTCCGCTCCTCTACACGGTTTACATCGGTTTCACCAAGTACAGTTCGCAAAACCTGCTCCGTTTCGACCGCGCAGCCGCGTTGTTCCACAACGAGACGTTTACCAAACCGGACGCGCCCTCCTTCAAGTACCGGCTCCTGAACCTCGACAACGACAACTACGCCCTCTCCCTGGAAAACGCCAAAGACCCTTCCCACCGGTTTGGTTCTGATCCGTTCACGATCACCCCTGGCGAGAAGCCCAAGACCGACGCCGAACCGGTGAGGCTGAAGGCTCTGGGTGCGGGTGAGGAGGTCAAAGGCAAGCCGATGCAGATCGCCGAGATCACCAAGGCCAAATTGCTCAGCCCGTTGCGGGGCCAGCAGTTTGCGTTGCCAGACGACACTTTGGTGAGCATGGCCGGGTTGATGAACTTCTCCGTGCGGGAACGGCTTTGGAAGCCCAATCCGGACGGCTCGTTGACGAATCAGCGCGACGGCTCGGTCATCCACCCGGATCCTAAGCGCGGCTTTTTCGTCAACCAAAAAGGCGAGAACGTGGGCGTCGGTTACCGGACGTTCAGCGGGTTCGATAACTACCTCCGCATCTTTACCGACCCACGCATCCAAGGGCCATTCTTCCGGATCTTCCTTTGGACGGTCGCGTTTTCCGCCGTTTCGGTTTTCCTGACCTTCTCCGTCGGCATGCTGCTGGCCGTCGTCCTTGAGCAAAAAGACCTGCGCTTCCGCAAGCTCTACCGCACGCTCTTCATCCTGCCGTACGCGGTGCCGGCGGTGCTCTCCATCCTGATTCTGAAGGGATTGTTCAACCAAGAGTTTGGCGTCGTGAACCAACTGCTGCGGGGACTCGTCGGGTGGGCTCCGGAGTGGGAGACCAACCCGTGGGGTGCCCGCACCATGATCCTCCTGATCAACCTTTGGCTTGGGTACCCTTACATGATGCTGATC
>CAXUNV010000631.1:0-2733 GCA_964252355.1 uncultured Chthoniobacterales bacterium
CCGCCCACGACCCGCGGCTGCAACGACGCCCGGATGAGGTTGAGGTCGGTCAGGTAGTCGAAGATGTGGGTTTCGGGCGCGAGCCGGTGGACCTCTTCAAACGGGATTTGGAGGTCCGTCGCCAAGTCGCGGAACGTGTAGTTGACGACGCCGAGGCCGAGCGTGGCGCCGACGTTGTTCGTTGCCGTGGTGTTGCCGCAGCCGCTCTGCCCGGAGATCGCGATGCGCAGCGGCGAAGCCGACGGTTTCGAAGCGGGATCGTTCACCCGACACACTAGGCGTCGACCGACGCTAGGCAAGGCTCGCGCCCACGCCCGCGTGAGCCGGGCCGACAGGCACCGCCACCTTAACGTGCTCGGTCGTCAGGAACCAGCGGTAGACCGCCGCGATGCCGTCACGCAAGGTGATGCGGGGTCGCCAGCCGAGCCCCTGCAGCCGGGTCGTGTCGAGCAGCTTGCGTGGCGTGCCGTCTGGTTTCGACGCGTCAAAGGTCAGTTCCCCATCAAACCCGACGACGTCGCAGATCAACTCCGCCAATTCGCGGATGGTGACGTCTTCGCCCCAACCGACGTTGATGATTTCGGGCGAATCATACCGCTCCAGCAAAAACCGGAGCGCGTCGGCCAAGTCGTCGTTGTGCAGGAACTCGCGCCGCGGTTTGCCCGTACCCCAGACGACCACCTCGCGACGACCGTCGGCTTTGGCCTCATGAACTTTGCGCAGCAGGGCTGGCAGGACATGTGAATTCTGCAGATCAAAGTTGTCCCCGGGGCCGTACAGGTTCGTCGGCATCGCGGAGATGAAGTTTGCGCCGTACTGCCGGGCGTAGGCCTGGCAAAGTTTGATCCCGGCGATCTTCGCGATCGCGTAGGCATCGTTCGTCGGCTCCAACGCACCGGTCAAAAGAGCCTCTTCGCGGATCGGCTGGTCGGCAAACTTTGGGTAGATGCAGGAACTGCCTAAAAAGAGCAGTTTGCGCACCCCTGCCGCGTGACTTTCGGAGATCAAGTTGTTTTGGATGTCCAGATTTTCGAGCAGAAAATCGACCGGATGGAGGTTGTTGGCCTGGATCCCGCCAACCTTCGCCGCGGCCAAAACCACCAACTCGGGCCTCGTCTCTTGCAGGAAACGGCGCACCGCTCCGCGGTCGCGTAGGTCCAGTTCCGCCCGTGAGCGAAATAGGATCTGGTCATAGCCGTGGGCCTGCAAGTTCCGCACGACGGCGCTGCCGACCAGACCGCGGTGACCGGCCACGAAAATGGGTGAAGACGGCATGGAAGGCCCCACTTACGCCCCAACCGCGGCGGCGTCAACGGCGCGGGACCGGGCCCGTCATTGCGCAAGGTTGCGGACGGTTGCCAAGATTGCGCAGGGTTGGGGGCAGGCACCCGCCCGTGGCGCCGCGCTCAACACCAAACGCCAAACATTGCACGCCAAACGTCCGTTTCCGTTAAAGCAGGTGCCCCATCTTCAATCGTTTGGTGTCGAGGTAACGCGCGTTGAACGGGTTTGGTGCGGACCGGATCGGCACCTGCTCGACGATGTTCAGCCCGTGCCCTTGCAGCCCGACGACCTTCTTCGGATTATTGGTCATCAGCCGCAGTTCTTCCACCCCGAGGTCCGCCAGGATCTGGGCGCCCAACCCGTAATCGCGCAAGTCGGTGGGAAACCCGAGGCGATGGTTGGCTTCCACCGTGTCGAAGCCCGCCTCCTGCAACTTATAGGCAAGCACTTTCGCGGCCAAGCCGATGCCCCGGCCCTCTTGACGCATGTAAACCAGCACGCCGCGGCCCGCGGCTTCCATGTGCAACAGGGCGGCGTGCAGCTGCTCCCCGCAATCGCACCGCTGCGAGCCAAACACGTCGCCGGTGAGGCATTCGCTGTGCACCCGCACCAACGTCGGCTCATGCGGCGAGATCGTCCCTTTAACCAACGCCAAATGGTTGACCCCGTCGACGACGGATCGGTAGACATGCAAGTCGAACTCGCCATAATCTGTCGACACGCGCCTGACCTGTTCCCGTTCGATCAGCCGTTCGCGCGAGCGCCGGTAACGGATGAGCTCCTCGATTGAACACATCCTCAACCCGTGGCGCTCCTTGAACGCAAAAAGTTCGGCCAGTCGCGCCATGGAACCATCGTCGTTCACCACCTCCGCCAGCACGCCGGCCGGCCGGAGCCCGGCCAAACGCGCGAGGTCGACCGCCGCCTCCGTATGGCCGGCCCGGCGCAGCACGCCCCCGGGCCGGTAACGCAACGGGAACACGTGCCCGGGCCGGACCAGCTCGTCCGCTTCCGTGCTAGGCGCAGCCAGCAACCGAATCGTCCGGGAACGGTCCGCGGCCGAAATCCCGGTGGTGACGCCGTCGCGTGCGTCGACGGACACCGTGTAAGCGGTTCGCATCGATTCCGTGTTGCGCGCGGTCATGGGCGGCAACTCGAGACGGTCCAAGTCGGCGCCCTCCATGGGCACGCAGAGCACGCCGGAGGTGTGGCGGACGAGGAAGTTCACCACGTCCGGCGTGGCGAATTCCGCGGCGACAATGAGGTCGCCCTCGTTCTCCCGGTGGGCGTCGTCCGTGACGATGACGGGCCGGCCCCGCCGCAACTCCGTCAAGACGTCTTCGATGGCATCGAACTCAACATTCATAGCTCACGTGGCGCTCCCAAAGCATACATGAGGAGCGAGCGGGAGCGAGCGGGAGCGAGCGGCACCGAGCGGGAGCGAGCGGG
>CAXUNV010000632.1:0-241 GCA_964252355.1 uncultured Chthoniobacterales bacterium
GCCAGGCCGTCCACGTCCAGAACTTGGCCAGCGCCCACCTGCGCGTGCTCCGGCCTTTCCGGCCGTTCTCCGGCCCGTGCGGCGTGCTCCACTATGACCAACTGGCACTGCACTTCGCCTATGACCGGCCCGATGGCGCCGTTACCGAGGGCGAAATTCCCTTCGAGGTGGGCCGGATCCGGGGTGCGCCGCTGCGGTGGTCCGGCGGCCAGGTTGGAGAGCGCCGGCCACAACACCCACA
>CAXUNV010000632.1:251-2726 GCA_964252355.1 uncultured Chthoniobacterales bacterium
GGGCCGGACCTCATCGACCAAGAAGTCGCGTGGTCGCAGGCGCTTCGGGCGTTTCGGCAGGCGCGGGTGCGTGCCGAGCGGCAAGCCTTGCTCGTGCTGCACGAAATCCTTCCGCGCCGCCGACCCGCGCCGATTTCCTGGGTGACGTCCGACCGGTGGCGCATTGATCCAACGACCAAACCCGGCCACCGCTTGGGTGTCGCCGCCCCGAAGCTTACAGGGGTGCAGAAGGTGCTCGTCCCGAGGCTCCGTTCCGTGCTCACGCCCCGACTGGTTTTGCTGTTGCTTCAATAGGTTAGTCAAGCCCCGGCGATTTCGGCCCTTCGTCGACCAACACCAAAGCTCGGCTGAACAGAAGACCACAAAGGTCACGAAGGGAGGGGGTCCGGCAAGAAGTATCGAAGGCAACGACGGGTTTCCCGGAGACCGAAGCCGCTCTGGGCCATGGGGAGCACGGGCGTCGCAAAGGCGGAGGGTTTAGGACGGACGACCTTTCCCAGCCTTGGCAGGAATCAGCGCCCGTCCGCGTCTTCCGCGGACCTCTTTCCGCAGTGCCCGCCGTGTGAGGTGCCGCGCACATGACCAATGGCGAATGACAAAGGCCAAATGGAGGGAGATGGCTCCGACTCCTCGGTCCGGGTTCCCGATTGTACCTTCGCGCCGTAGCGTCGTTGCGTGAGGCTTTCTTCCCCGCCGTGCCCGCCAATATTGGCAATCTTGCCGCAATCCTGCGCATTCTTGGCAATGTCTTCCCTCCGCCGTGCCCGCCGTGACGCCGCGTGAACCCTTCCGTCAGCCACGGCCGGAGCTTGTTCCGTCCCATTCCGGGGCCTGTTGGTCGTGCACAAAGCGCGCGCGCTGCACCAGCACCGCGTCGTGGACCTCGTCCAACCCGGGTCGCGCCGGGGTCCCCGGTAGCGACGCAGCCGCCTCCATCGCGAACCGGCGCGCCGTCGTCTCGTTGCCGCCTTCGGTGTAAGCCGCGCGCCACCAAGCCATGACCCGGTCGCGCGCCTCGCGCAAGGTGTTCGCGGTTGGCACCAAGTCACGTTTCAGACGCTGGTTCACCTGCCGATGCGCCGGCAACAGGTTCCACAAATCGTCGCAAGGCCACGCTGCCCAGGGGAAACAATGGTCGACGTCGAGCGTCTCGGGCCGCAGCGGCTCGTCCGACCAGACGCAGCGCAGGCCGCCGCGCGCCAGGAGATCCAAGGTGATGTCGCGCGCAAACGCGGTGTCGCGCTCCGGGTCCGACCAGCGCAGGGCCTGCGTGATCGTTCCCTCACGGATCGGCAGGTCCAAACTCCCCGCGTATCCTGCATCAGGCGCGTCCACTCGGCCGTCAGCGCGGGTTCGACCCACACGTTGAACCGGGTCAACGCCCGCCAGACGTGGGCGGGCACCCGCAAAAAACCGAAGCTGCCGAGGGACTCGGCGTCGAGTTGCAGGCCCGTCACCAAGCGCACCCTCCGGACGGCAGACCGCGTCGTGCCAAACACCCGGGAACCGTCCGGGAACACCGTGTGCCCAATCGGCATCGTGACCAGGTTGGCCACGGCGTCCTTGATGGCCCCGTGCAGGTCTTGGGCGCGCGCGCCCGAGAACCGGGTTCCAACCCGCAGGTCCAAGTGCGACAGGTCGGAGAGGTTCCGGAACGCGTCGCGGACAAACCCCAACCTTTCTAACCCGCGTTGTCGAGGCATCTGAGGCAGGTTCGCCGCTAACCCCGGCTTGAACTGCCGCAGCCAATAGAGGCCCACTAACCCCAGGGGCAGTTGGACAAATTCGTCATCTGCGGCGGTCACCATCCCAAGCACCCCATGTGCGATCTGGGTGAGCACCCGCAAAAGGGCCAGCTTGTAAGTCGACGATTTGTTGTCGGTAAGGATGATGTGACGAAGCAACGGCAACGCCCCGGTACCGTCGTCCGGCAACCGGACCAGCACGCGTTCCCAACGGACCTCGTCCCGGCCCAGCCCGTCGCCCGCCGCCCAGCTCCGGTGCGCGACGTAGGCGCCGTGGTCGCGGGCCAAACGTTCCAGCTCTTCGGCGCTGACCGGATGAAAAATCGACGCGATCCCTGGCTCACCGCCCCATAGCGATTTCTCCGCGTCAACGTGCGTGCTCTCCGGATCAATCTTGGCATTCATGCGCATTCTTGCGCAATCATGGCAATGGCTGGTCGGTCCGTGCCTCAGGGTGAGCGCCATGGCCCCACCCGGTTTCAGCAACGTGACCAGCTTGCGAAACGCCTAGGCGCGCTGGCTTGGCGGGACGTGTTGCCAAGCGGCGTTGACCAGGACGAAATCGAAGGTCAACGCCTGACGGTGGACCGTCTCCAGGCCGGGCAACCGGTCGGCCACCCAACGGATCCGGCCGTCGGCGGCGCGTCCCCGTCGCCGCGCCTCCACGCGCATGGCCAGCGATGGCTCGATGGCCCCGCCCTCAAACCCGCGCCCCGCCAACCAAACGACC
>CAXUNV010000633.1:0-2726 GCA_964252355.1 uncultured Chthoniobacterales bacterium
ACGCAGGACCGATGAAGCGGTCGCAAACCAACGCAACTTGTGTGCGATCAACGACTTGCGGCGGGGTTCGGCCGCCCGGGATCCCGCCTGGGGCGACGGTGGACCCAAGGCTTGGCCGGCGCCAGCCCCAGGCGGCCTGGACGCCGGGCCGAGACGCACCCCACGCCCGCGCCGCTATTTTGCATGACATTTATTGTATCACGTTATGGATATCCCGCTCGGGGGGTGCCGCTTCCGGCGCTGTGGATAACTTGTGAAGGGTTCCGGGCGCCGCCCGGCCCCGGGCTTTGGGTCCAAACTTATTGACAGCCCCCCGCCCGGGGTGAGATGTCGGCTTCTGCCCCATGACCACCGAGCAGGACCACGTCGCCCGCGGGTTCGCCAAGATCCGGGAAGACCTCGTCTTCCTGGTGACCTGCTTCCGCGAAGTCCTGGAGGAGTCGGGCGACGCGGCGCTCGCGGCGCGCCTGCCCTGGGTCAACGAGATCGCGCCAGAGGGCCCGCCTCACGCGCAGCTCTGCCAAGCCTATTCGGTGGCCTTCCAGCTCCTGAACATGGTCGAAGAAAACGTCGCGGCGCAGGTGCGCCGCGTGCGCGAGTCGGAAGCTGGGCTCAAATCCGAACCGGGCCTCTGGGCTGATCAACTGGCCCGCATGCTCGCCGCCGGCGTGTCAGAGGAGCGCCTTTTGGAGTCCCTGCCCGAGGTGCGCGTCGAACCGGTTCTGACCGCCCACCCGACGGAGGCCAAGCGCTTGGCCGTCCTGGAGCAGCACCGGTCGCTTTACCAGCTGCTGGTGCAGCGCGAAAACCGGATGTACACACCCCAGGAACAGGCGGCCATCCGCGACGAGATCAAGGTGATCTTGGAACGCCTTTGGCGCACCGGTGAGCTGCTGCGCGACAAACCGGTGGTCGCCGACGAGCGGCGCAACGTGATCCATTACCTGACGGAGGTTTTTCCGGCCGTGCTGGAGGATTTGGACCTGCGGCTTCGGCAGGCCTGGACGGACGCCGGACTCGGCCAGGAACCGCTCTTCGATCCCGACCGCCTGCCCCGCCTGCGGTTTGGCACGTGGGTCGGGGGCGACCGTGACGGGCATCCGTTGGTCACCTCAGCCGTGACGGCGGAGACGTTTGAGGAACTGCGGCGGGCGGCGTTGCAGACCGTGGCGGATTCCACGGAGCGCTTGGTCGGCCAGCTCACCCTGTCGGGCTTGCAGCAGCCAATGCCGCCTGCCTTGGGAGATTTGCTGGCCCGGCTAGGCGCGGCCCTGGACGGCGCGAACGTGAACGGGCCCCGGTACCCGGAGGAGCCGTGGCGTGAGGCGTGCTCGTTGATCCACCAAAAACTTGTCCGCACCATGGTCGGCGGCGACGGCGGCTATGGGTCTGCGACCGAGTGCCGGGATGACTTGGTCGTGGTGCACGACACTTTGGCGCTGGTGGGTGCCGGGCGGATCGCCCGCGCCGAAGTGCTGCCGGTGATCCGCATCGTCGACGTGTTCGGGTTTCACGGCGCCGTCCTCGACATTCGCCAGAACAGCGCGTTCCACGACCAAGCGTTCACCCAGTTGCTGGCGGCGGCGAGCATTCCGGAAGCCGCCACCTTCGCGCGTACTTCCCAGGCGGATCGGCTCCCCCTGCTTCTGGCCGAACTCCGGTCGCGCCGCCCGTTCTTGGCGCCGGGAGCGGTCGTCGGACCCGAGGCTGACGCGACCCTCGCCTGTTTCCGGGTGCTTAAGGAGTACCGGGACCGAGCCGGCCTGCGCGGGATCGGGTCGCTCATCGTGAGCATGACGCGCGGCGTGGCCGACCTGATCGTGGTTTACCTCTTCGCGCGCGAGGTTGGTCTCTGGGTCGACACCGAGGATGGGCCCGCGTCGGAAATGCACGTCGTGCCGCTGTTTGAGACCCTGGAAGACCTGGAGTCGGCGCCCGCCGTGCTCAAAGAATACCTCGCCCTGGCCTTCGTGCGCCGCAGCTTGCATTGGCAGGCGGCCTTCCGCGGCAGTCGCCAGCCGGTGCAGCAGGTCATGCTTGGCTACAGCGACAGCAACAAAGATTCGGGACTTCTCACGAGCCAGTGGGCGCTCCACCGGAGCCAGCGGGAAATGACGCGGCTCGCGCGGGACTTTGACGTGCGCATCCGTTACTTCCACGGCCGAGGCGGCACCATCAGCCGGGGTGCCGGGCCGACGCACCGGTTTTTGGAGGCGCTCCCCTTCAAATCGATCCGAGGCGACGTGCGGTTGACGGAGCAGGGCGAGACGGTGGCGCAGAAGTATGCCAACCGCAACACGGCGACCTACAACTTGGAGTTGCTGCTCGCCGGCGTGGCTGGGATCAGTATTCGGCAAGACGTGGCCACGGAACCGCCCGAAGAAGGCGCGGAGACCGTCGCGGCGCTTGCGGACCAGAGCCGGGACGCTTACCGGGCGCTGTTGCAGCACCCGGGGTTCATGGACTTCTTCCGGACGGCCACGCCCATCGACGCACTGGAGCTGAGCCGGATCGGCTCCCGCCCGAGCCGGCGGACCGGCCAACGTTCCTTGGCCGACTTGCGGGCGATCCCGTGGGTGTTCAGCTGGACCCAGAGCCGTTTCTATTTACCAGGCTGGTATGGCTTGGGTTCCGCGCTGACTTGGCTACAGGCAGAGCGACCTGATGAATTCACCGCACTGCGCGGGCGCCAGCGCGGGTGGCCGTTCCTGCGTTTCGTCCTCACC
>CAXUNV010000634.1:0-2725 GCA_964252355.1 uncultured Chthoniobacterales bacterium
CTTCGACAGTGATGGCAAGCTGCCGTCGCGCCGCGTGTACCATGCAACTCACGCTTCCGGACGACCTTGTCGCTGCCGCCCGCCTTTCGGCTTCATCACCCCAGCCGTGAGGACGATGGAAAAGAAGCGACGGCTTCTACCCAATTACCTACGCAGTTCGCCTTCGACACTTGGTTCAATTCCCTGGAGACCGTCAAACCGGCTCGCGGGATCATCGCGGACGCGAAACGTCAGGGAGGCGGGATCTACACCCTGCGCGACGGGCTCGTCAGCAGCGGCCGGTCGAGTTCGGTTAGGGGTGTGCGCAACCGGAGTTTGGTTCCGCAGACGACAGAGCGGACCCTGGACGAGCTCTTAGCAAGCGGCTTTCAATTCCCTGATCCGTCGAGGGCCCGCGCCTGCATGGCGGTTAGATCGTCTTGATTGTCAACACGCGGTCATCTTGCCGTCAGTCGCCTGTCTTACCTACCCAGGTGCCGGTCGAAAAACGCGGCCATCAACCCAACCGCTTCCCGAGATTCGGGGAAGTCCGGGTCGTTCCAGAAGCGTGCCACAGTGCCTCGTAGACCACGAGTTGCGCGTCGACGCCGGCTTTCAGAAACGTGCGGTGCAAATTCACGGTACTGCTGAGTTCCACGTCGCGCGTGCTGGTGACGAAGAGCGTGGGTGGGAACCCGGCGAGGTCGGCGTACGCGGGCGAGAGCACCGGGTCTTTGAGGTCTGTCGATCCGACGTACCCCGTATAGACGTCGCCCGGCCGCGGCGGGTCCACGCGTTCCGAAAAACCATGCAGGTCGAAGAGTGTCTCGGAATCACCCGTCCGGCTCCAATCGCCACCGCCCGAGAAGATGCCGAGGGCGGCCGGCAGCGGCAGCCCGAGTTGGCGGACTCGCGCCGCCACTTCGGCCGTCAAGACCGCGCCTGCCGAGGTGCCGTACATCGCGAGGTCCGCGGGCCGGTGGTCGTTGAGCAGTTCCCGGTAGACGGCCACGACGTCGTCGACGGCGGCCGGGAAGGCGTGCTCAGGCGAGAGGCGGTAAAGGATGGAGACCACCTTTGCGCCGGTGAGGGCGGCGATCGGAACGGTTTCCGAGAACGAGCCCGAGTCAACCCGGAAGCCGCCGCCGTGCAGGTTGATGAGAACCCGTCCGGCTTTCTCCGGAACGACGTCACCCGGCGTCACCACCCGGACGGGGACGCCGGCCAGCGCGTCGGTCGAGAGCTCCACCGGGTAAAGCCTAAGCCACTTGTCGCGCATTTCGGCCTGCCACCGGTCGGTCTCCACTCGCTCTTGTTCGAGCGTTTGGGCCTTGAAAGAATCCGCGTACGACTTGACGTCGGCTAGCGCCCTCTGCGCCTCGGGGCTCACCGTGGTCGGCACCGGCACCACCCGCACCACGGTCGCGGTGCCGTCCGGGGCGATGGTGACCGAGGGGGAAGGGGAGGCGGCCGGTGGCGGCTCCGTGCCGTTCACCGAGGCGACGAGCAGGGGCGAGACAAGGGCGAGAAGGGCGGAGGTTTTCACACGTGGAGGCGTGGCGCGGAGTCATCGGGTGTGCAAGGTCGCCGCGACCTGTGGCCCCAGACCCTTCCGAACTCGCAACCCAGGAATGACAACCGACCCGATCGGGCCGTTCAAGCCCAAAGCGCGCGGCAAACCACCCAGCGCCTACCTGGGAGGGCCGGTGCTCGGGCGCTGCGCGCATCGCAGATCGCGGATGGCATATGGGAAGGGCGCCCGCCCGGCGGGGCCGCCCCAGCCTAGTCCCGACGTGCGGCGCTGCGCGGGGGATTGGGAGGGCCCTCGCCTGTCCCGAGGCGCGCCGCCGTGGCCCCGCCCGCCGCGCGGCGCGCAGCGCGGCGGGCGGGGGGGGCCGCCCCCGTCGGCCAAGCGCCCGGCCCCCCCTTGCGGCAGGCTTCACTTTCGTTCGCGGCCCGACGGTTCCGCGGCCGAGGACCTCTACTTGGCGTGTCTCCCCAAGCAGGGTGGCCAAGTGCTCGGCCGCCCACGGTGCGTCCTCGACAACGAGCGCGCGAAATCTAACCCGCCTGAAAAGAGTTTCTGAAGCGTCAGGATTGCGCCACCGAAGTTGGGTCGGTGAAGTGATCGGGCCCGAGCGGTTCGGTCGGCTCGCCGTCTCCCGAAGCGGTCTGTAACGGCAAGCGCAGCGTGACCGTGGTGCCCCGGCCGAGTTCGCTCTGCACCTCCAGTTGGTAATGTGACCCAAAAAGGCTGTGGAGGCGGCGGCGGAGCAACGCGAGCGCGTGGGGGCGCGAATGCTTCCCGAAAAACACGCGTTCGACCTCGTGCGGGGTCACCCCTTCGCCATCGTCGCCGACCGACGCTTCCAGAAAAGCGCCGTCGCGCCGGACCGTCAGTTGGAGGCGACCCGCGCGCGGACGGGTGTAGAGGCCGTGCTGGACCGCGTTCTCCACCAGCGGCTGCAGGGAAAACGGCGGCACCAAGAACCGGCCCAGCTCGGGGTTGACAGACCGTTCCACCCGCAAGCGGTCACCCAGCCGAAGCGTTTCGATCTCCAGGTAGGCCTGCACGACCTGCAACTCCGCATCCAGGGTGACGCAAACTTCCTCGTCCTGGTTAAAGCGTGCGCGCAGGAAATGCCGGAGCCGCCCGGTGGCGCGGGGGACCTCGCGCGGGTTGGTCGTCGAGAGCGCGGCCACGGCGTGGAGCGCGTTAAAGAGGAAATGCGGGTTCATGCGCGCC
>CAXUNV010000635.1:0-2722 GCA_964252355.1 uncultured Chthoniobacterales bacterium
CGCTGCTTGGTCGCGGCGCGGCGGCCGAGGTCGAACGACGCCGTGACCTTCTTGGCGGCCTCCTTGTTGTACGCGCCCTGCAACACGTCCGCCGCGATGCCGGCGCCCGCCGCGGCCGCCACCGTCGCGGTCGAATCGCCGTTGGTGATCTTGTTGGCCGCCAAACCCGCCCCAGCCGCCGCCCCCGCGTCGATCAACCCGCGGCTGCTGAGGTTGAACGTGTCGCACCCGGCCAGCAGCAGACAGGCCGCCACCGCCACGCAGGCCCCAGCCCCGGGCCGTCGGTCAGCCATGGGCCTCCTTCACAATGCCTTCGAGCACCGAGGGGTACCTGCGCATGGTCCGAGCCCGGTTGTCGAAGTTCGATCCGGTGCTCGCCGAGCAGTAGAGCATCTCCTTGCTGGCCACGTTGTGCACGGTGCCGCAGATCGGACGTTCCACGTCGGTATGGTAATAGGTAAGCGCCGAATATTTCCGGCCCGTCAACTGCTCCGGCAGCGGGTACTTCTGGATGGTTTCCACCGTCGTCTCGGGCAGGTTGACGTCCGCGTTGATGTCCTCCAGGTCCGAGCGGTCCTGCTGCTTCATGAAGAAGAATTGCTTGCTGTTGCCCATGATGGTCGGGCGGATCGGGCTGTTTTTGAACCCCGCGTACTGCTGGATGATGCTCACGTTCCAGGCGTTGAACTTGCGCATTTGGGCGTAGGACTCCGAGACGATGCGTTCGCCGCCGGGCACGTTGAGCAAGCGGCCCACCTCCTCGTAGACGTTGCGCTTCCAGAGGCCGCGCGGCAGGGTGATGATGTGCTGGCGGGTGTGGTTGCAGATCAGGAAGGCGGCCGCCGCCTTCATGTCGAGCGACGCCTCCGGGATGTAGCCCAGCTCGAAGTGGCAGATCCGGCTGTTTAAGCGCACGTTGTTAATCCCGTCGAAGAGCCGGCCGTAGTTGCCGTCCGCGCACCAGGGGCCGAGCATCGTGGCCATGTGCTGAATCTGCTCGCGGTTGTGCTCGTCGAACGTCCCCAACATCATCAGATCCTTCAGCATCGAGTGCTGCGGGTATTCCTCGGGTTCGAAGTAGGCGAACGCCAGGTTACGGAACAGGCGCGAGGTCTCCGGATCTTTGGAAAACCGGGAAACCTCCTTCTCCTCGATGCCGTTGACGAACTCGTCGGCCTCGTCCGGTTCGGTCAGGCGCCAGTCACGCAGGTCCGCGAACGCCTCCAGCGAGGTCGCCCCCGGCGCCATCCGTTCGCGCCGGAACCGTTCGACCGCGCAGGCGTGACGCGCCACGGCCGGCAGCCGTCGCGGGTGCTTGCGGCACCAATCGTTGAAGACGTCTTCGTAGAGCTGGTTGACGTACTGGGCGATCTGCGCGTTGCGCAACGCCTGCCGGTCGTCGTCGCGGCTCAGGCCGACCATCTTGGCGACCAACGCCGTGGCCGTGGAGAGCTGCAGCGCGGTCAACGGCAGCTGTTGGGTGTCGAAGTAGTTGATGGTGAGCGCGCCGTCGGGCTGCACGACGATCGGCTCGCAACCCATCACCTGGGTGAAGAGGCCGTAGCTCAAACCCTCCTCCACGACGCAGGTGAAATCAAAGTAGTGGTCCGTCTGCGAGAGGAGGTCGCACATGAACGCCGACTTGCCGCAGCCGCTCATCCCGAAAAGCACGGCGTGCTGGGGCGACGCCTGGTCCGAGGTCACCGAGAAGGTCTTTACGCCCACCAAGTTTCGGTAGGCCCCCTCGTAGATCGCCTCCGCCGTGCCCAAGTGGCCCACGAACGTGCTGCTCAACGGCAGCATGTCGGCCAAGTAATGGTTCTCCGCATAGAGGTACCAGCCGGTGTTCCTGCGCCACGGGAACCCGGGCCAGGAATCAAAGAAGAGCTTCCGCGAGGTCGACGCCAAGGCGACCTCTTGGTATTGGCAGCCCTGCATCGAGTTGATCGCGCTCTTCAACGCGTTGGTGGCCGACGCCAGCCCCTCGACCGTCCGGTTCCAGACGCGGATGGCGTAGTTGACGTGGTACGGAAAGGTGAACCCCTCGGCCAACTGCCGGATCTTGGTGTCCTTCCGCGTCATGGCGGTGAGCAGGGAACGCTTGCGGTCCGCGATGAAGTCACCTTCGATCCGCTGGAACTGGTGTTCTTCCTTCTTGATCTCGTGGTAGACGTCGAGCGGCTCGACGTTGACCGTGATGCAGTAGTCGAGGAATTCCAGGCGGGTGAGTTTGTCGACGATGCCCGGGAACGTCGTCTCGGGCCAACGGCTCAGGGCGAGGACGTTGTGGTAATACCCGTCCAGGTAAAAACCGTAGTTGGCCTGGGTCCGGTCGCTGGAGGCCTGCGACAACCAACAGTTCTCCTGCACCGACAACCGGTCATCGAACGTGCCAAGCGGATCGAAAGCTTCGCGCGTCTCCGTCGACGGATTGAGGAAACGGACGAGGTGGGCGAAGTGCTCCGCCTGCGTCATCCGCCGAACCTGCGCGCCCTCCGGCCCGAGATAGTTGCGCAAGGTCATCTCGACGTCCGCGAAATGCGCCTGCAGTTTCGCCAACACGCGGGAGAAATGGCGGTCGATGGCTTTGGGGGTGAGGCCGGCGGGACGTTTTTCGCGGATTTTGACCGAGAAGTAGAGCGCCAAGCGCTCTCGCCGCAGTTCGCGCCGCTCCATCAAACCCCAGTAGCGGGCGAAACGCTCTTCGCGCACCCGCTTGGTC
>CAXUNV010000636.1:0-2716 GCA_964252355.1 uncultured Chthoniobacterales bacterium
GACTCGCCTTGCCCTACCAATCTCTTGGTGATGGTGCGGGATCGTCGGCGGTGCCGCCCGGCCCGCCGCCCCGGGGCGCGGCGGGCGGGGCGCACCAGCCCCCCTTATTCTGTTGAACCTTTCCCTTCGAAAAACGGCCTCAACTCCTCCCACTCCACCGCGGTTTGGCGCCCGCCGTCAAACTGACGCTGGGTCCACGCGTGGGCCGCGCCAACTTCGGGAGATCCTTTCCCAAAATCGCGCCCGAGTTTTTGCCGGGCGAGAAAGACGATCCCGGCAGTCCCTGACTCTTTGGTGATCGACACCTCCAGCATCCGGCCAAGCAGGCGCGGAACATCGAACGGGGCGTACATCGGCCAAAACTTGTTGAGGCCATCGGCATGGATGCCGGCCCGGGTCCGGTGCGCGTCCCGGCCGTACAACGGATACTTTGGCGGCACGGGATCACCGAGGCGTGCGTACAGGTCGACGAGCGCGTTGAGCGCCCGGAAGTCGGGTTGACTTCGCTCGTAATAACCCATCCCGCAGAGGTGCAGGAGCACTTGTTCGAGCGGGGCGTTGCCGGTGCGTTCGCCTTTGGCCAAGCAGGTGCCGTTAATGACGGCGCACCCGCTCCGGACGGCTGCAAGGCAATTGGCCAGCACCAACCCGGTATCGTTGTGCGGGTGGAACTCGAGGCGTTCCGCCGGGATCCCGACCTCCCGAAAGATTTCGAACAAAGCCGGGATGCCGCGCGGCGCGGGCACGTCGGCGTCGGGCAACCCCAACCCAAGGGTGTCGCAGATCCGGAACTTCGGCGCCAACGTCTCGCCGAAACCGTCCGCCGCTTTCAAAACCGCTTCCGTGAAAGCCCGCAGAAAGTCGGTGGTAGCGCGCGTGGCGTCTTCCAAGTGCAACCGGGGCCGGATGCCGGCGTCCAGGGTTAGGCGGACAGCGTCAAGGTACCGTTCCGACCCCGGACCCCGGCCACCGGGAGTGAACTTGTGAAAGAGGTGAAAATCTGACGCCGATGCAAGCAACCCGGTCTCCCCCACCCCCAAGGCCTGGAGCCGGGTGACGTCGGCTGCCGTTGCCCGCACCCACGTGGTCGGTGCGACCGGGGCGCCCGCGGCATACCGCTCCTGGGCCAGACGAAACATCCGGAGGTCTTGAGGACGGTAGATGAAGAATTCGGCTTGCCGGATCGCGCCGGAGTTGCCTGTGAACGCGCAGAGCGCGTCATAGATGGCGATGCCATCCTCGGCGGTGAGCGGCAAGCCGCCCTGCTGCCCATCCCGGTGCGTGGTTTCGGTGGTCCAGACCTCCGACGGAAAGGACCCAGGGCGCCTAGGCCATGCGTAACGGGGAAAACCGTCTGGAGGAAACGTCTCCTCGAAATAATCGGGTCCCCCACCCCAGCAAACGTGCCGTCCGGCGCCGGTGTTCATGACCCCACCGACACACCGCTTGACCTCCGACGTCAACGTTGATTTTATAATCAATATGAATGAACCGACGGACGGTCTCTACCTTTCCGCGACAGAAGCTGCCCGGTTCCTCGGCGTGCGACCCCAGACGCTCTACGCCTACGTGAGCCGAGGTTTGCTCCGGTCGGAGACCGAGCCTGGTGCACGCGGGCGGCGTTACCGGCGCGTCGACTTGGAAGCCCTGAAGGGACGCAAACGCGTCCGGCGCGATCCGGAAGGCGCGCTCGCCGGCGCCCTAGACTGGGGTATGCCCCTTTTGGAAACCGAGCTGACCCTCATCGCCGGGCAACGCTTGTTCTACCGCGGCCGGGACGCCCTCGAACTCGCCTCCACGGAAGACTTTTGGGAAGTCGTCCACCATTTCTGGGGATTGCGGCCCGGCTCCGAAGTGCACTTGCAGGAAAAACTTTCACCGGCACCCGCCTTGCCCGGGCCGCACGGGGACGATCCATTTCTCCGGCTGCAACTGAGTCTGCTGCAGCGGGCGCGTTCTGACCCGGCGGGCCGCGTTTGGTCTTTGCCCGGCGTGGCCCAACGGGGCGCCTGGGCGATGCACCATTACTTAGCGACGCTCCTCGATCGTAAGGTCAAGCTCTGGGACCATGCGGCGGAGTCCCTCGCCGACGCGTGGAACGCCGGCGGCAAGCATGGGGGTAAAGCGGCGGCGCGGGTCTTACAAGCGGCGCTGGTGCTCTCCGTCGATCACGAACTGAACGCATCCTCGTTCGCGGCGCGCGTTGCCGCTTCCGCTGGCGCCAGCCTCTACGAGTCCTTGGTGGCAGCCATGGCGGCGTTCTCCGGTTCCACCCACGGTGGCATGAGCCGACGGCTGGAAAGCTGGTGCGAAGAGGCCGCCGGACGCGGCGATCCGTCCACAGCCGTCGTGGAGAACGTGCGGGCCGGCATTGCCACGCCCGGTTTTGGTCATCCCCTTTACCCGGACGGCGATCCGCGTGCCGCGTTCTTGCTGCGCCTGTTGGGGCGGCTTTTCGCCCATGAGTTCCGTCCGTGGGCCGAATTGCTCCGGGCCGCGGAAGCCGCCGAGGTGGAAAAACCGTCCTTCGACTTGGCCCTGGCGCTCGTGAGCCGCACCTTGAACCTTCCGCGCGGTGCCGCCTTTCACCTCTTTGCCCTGGGCCGCATGGCCGGTTGGGTGGCGCACGCGGCCGAGCAGGGCGACCGCGGTACCCCGATCCGGCCGCGGGCGGTGTACCGGGGCGAAGAACCGGGGACGTGAGGGAATGGTATCC
>CAXUNV010000637.1:0-2698 GCA_964252355.1 uncultured Chthoniobacterales bacterium
CGCCGAGATGCGCGCGGCGGGTTTGGCCGGCGGCAGTTCGGGGCGGGTGGTGGGGGGTGCGCTCATGGGTTTACGCGGGTACCGCGCCGTTGGCGGCGAGGCCGGAGGCCATCCTTAAAAGCAGTTCTTCGGTGGCGTCCTCCCGTTCGACGACGCCCATGGAACGGCCTTCGTGCATGACCAGGATGCGGTCGGCCAAGCCGATGACCTCCGGCAGGTAAGACGAAACCACGACCATCGCCTTGCCCGCGTCGGCGAGCCCTTGCAGCAGGTGGTAGATCTCCACGCGGGCGCCCACGTCGACCCCGATGGTGGGCTCGTCCAAAAACAAGACTTTGGGCGAGCCCGAGAGCCATTTGGCAAGCACCACCTTCTGCTGGTTGCCGCCGCTCAGGTTTCGCACGAGTTGGTGCGGGCCCGGCGTGCGGATGCGCAGCTTCTGGATGAATTCCCGCGTGATCCGGCGTTCTGCCCGGTGGCGCAGGAGGCCGACCTGGGTGTTGTCGCCCGTCTTGATCAGGTTCACGTTGGCCGTGACGTCCAGCGGCAACGCCAGCGACTGATGTTTGCGGTCCTCGCAGATCAGGGCGAAACCGCGCGCGATCTGCCCGCCCGGATCCAACGCCCGGATCGGTGCGCCGTCGTAACGGATTTCCCCGGCGTCGTAGGGGTCGGCGCCGAACAACGCGCGCACCACCTCCGTCCGGCCCGCACCGACCAACCCGTAGAAACCGAGGATTTCGCCGGCGTGTAACCGGAAGCTGACGTCCCGAAACCTCCCGGCCGCGGTCAGACCGTTTACCTCCAGCAGCGTCGGGCCGCGGTGATGGCGCCGGGCGGGAAACGCGGCGCCGACCTCGCGCCCGACCATCATCGAGATGAGCCGGTCCTTGTCCGTCTCCGCGGTTGCGACCGTGCCGACGTACCGACCGTCCTTGAGCACCGTCACCCGCTGGCAAAGGAGAAAGATCTCCTCCATCCGGTGCGACACGTAGATGACCGCTTTGCCGTCGGCCTGCAACCTGCGGATGATTCCGAAGAGCATCTCCGTTTCGGACGTCGTGAGCAGCGCCGTCGGCTCGTCGAAGACGATCAGTTTCGCCCCTTGCCAAACGACTTTGGCGATGGCGATGAGTTGCTGGCGGGCAATCGTCAGACGAGAGACTTGCTGGCGCGGGTCGGCGTGGATCCCGAGGCCGTCTAAGAATTCCCCGGCTTCGCGGTAGACCCGTTCCCAATGGACCACGCCACCCCGTTTGGGAAGCGCGCCCAGAAAGAAGTTTTCGCCGACGCTCAGGTGCCGCGCCAGCATGACGTCTTGGTAGACGGCTGCCAGCCCCAGCGCCTTGGCGCGCAGGGGCGAGCGGATGTCTACCTCCGTCCCGTTTAGGCGGATGGTACCTTCATCCTTGGCGTAGACCCCCATCAGGATCTTGATGAGGGTGCTCTTGCCTGCTCCGTTCTCACCGACCAGCGCGTGGATTTCGCCGGGGCGCACGTCCAACTGGACGTTGCTCAAGGCTTTCACTCCCGCGAAGCCTTTGCTGAGGTTGAGGATCTCGAGGAGGTTGTCCACGGGAAATGGTTGTCAAGGGATAGGCAAGCTGAGGCACGCGACGTCGCTCGGGGGCGGGACCACCCCGGCGACGTCCGATTTGCGATCGGCTATCTTCGTTTCGCTATTTCTTCAAGGTGGTCGGGTCGAGCAGTCCCTTCATCTTAGGGTCATCCATGTTCTCCTTCGTCACCGCGGCGACGCCGGTGTCGGTGTACTCGGGCAGCTTCTCTTTCTTCGCGGCGCGCAGCACGTAATCCACACCTTTGTACCCCATGCCGTACGGGTCCTGCACGATAAGGGCGTAGAGCACGCCAGCACCCAGGGCTTTCACCTCTTCAGGGTCTGAATCGAAAGCTACCGCCGCCACTTTGCCGCCTTTGCCGCTGTCCCGTAGGGCGGAGGCGACGCCGTTGCCCGTGTGGTTGTTGTCGGCAAAAAAGCCGATCACGTCCGGGTTGGCCAGGAGCAGGTCGCTCGTCGAGGCCATGGCTTTCTGGATGTCGTTGTCGACGTAGCGAACCGGCAGAATCTGGGCCTGCGGCGCGATCTCTTTCAACCGCTTGGTGAACCCGTCGTCGCGCTTCGTCAAAACTTCGACGCCGGCGTAGGCGCTGATTAGACCCACCTTGCCCTTGGGCTCTTTGCCAGTCGCCTTGATCGCTTCTACCAATTTGTCGGCCGCCAGGGCGCCGCCCTTCACGTTGTCCGTGGCCAAGTGCGCCGCGGCCTTGTCGGTCTGCACCCGGTTGTCGACCGTGACCACCGGGATGCCCCGCCCCGCCGCGTCCTCGATGGCCGGCACGGGTGCATCCGAACTGGTCGGGGCGATCAGGATTCCGTCTGGCTTGTTGGCGACGACGTTCTCCAAGATCGCGACCTGCTTGTCCACGTCCGCTTCGGAGGGAGGGCCAAAGACCGTGACCTTCACGCCGGGATGTTCCTTGGCGTAATTGTCCGCACCGATGGTCATGTACTGCCAGAAATCCGAGTCGGTGGCCTTGATGATCACGGCGATGTTTTGCGGCTTCGAACCTTGCGCGAACGTGCCGACGACGGTGAGGGCGAGCAGCGTCAAGGCCGCTGCCCAAGGCGTGGGGGAAGGGAGCTTCATGGGGAGTATCTGAAGGGATAAGGGGGGGT
>CAXUNV010000638.1:0-2689 GCA_964252355.1 uncultured Chthoniobacterales bacterium
CGCCCGCACCGCGGTGCGGGCGGGCCTCGTCCGTAAAGGAGTGGCCAACGCGCGTTGACCTCACCCGCCCTTTAGGCAGCCCGGCGGCGGGTAAGGCCAGACTCCTCTTGCCGTACCAATCCTATGGCGGCGGCGGCGGCTCGCTCGTCACCGACGGGACGCCCTACCAAAGGGTGTCAAACACGTCGCCGATCGGCGAACCGATGCCCGTGACGACGTCGTAGTTGGTCTTCGTCGAGTAAAGCCCGTTGTTCCCGACCGTCACGTCGCGGAAGGCCCGGTAACCGTTGTTCCGGAACGCTGCGTAGATCGTGCCGTTGACGACGCCGTGGCGGGCGCCCGTCTTCTGGTCGGTCTCGATCTGCAACGCGACGAAGGTTGGTGAACTCCAAGAGGTGCCCTGCAACCCGTGCCAACCACCGCCGAAGTACGTGTCGGTGTAATACCCGGGAAAGGCGACATCCGGCACGTGGCGGCCCGTGAGTACCTTGAGGCCCGGCACGTTCCGCTGGTAACTGGGCAAGGCGAAGACGTTCGAGACGCCGCCGCCGGATCCGCTCCAACCTTGCTCCGAGACGTAGTTGCCGGTGCTTGCCGAGAAGCTCAGCACCGTCCCGCCGACGGCGAGCACGTTGGGCTCGGTCGCGGGCACCTCCAGGTCGCCGCCGCCGTTGTCGCCGCTGGAAGCGACAAAGGTGACCCCTTTGGCCGCCCCCTCTTGGATGGCTTGTTCCATGCCGGCAAACCGCGCTTCCCGCGCGCCGAAACTTGAGTTCACCACGGCGGCCGTGCCGTCCGACACGATCTGGTTGTAGGCCAGGGCGATCTCGTCGGTGTTCAGCTCCGGGATCAGGTAGATCGCCACGTTGGCGCCCGGCGCGAGGCCCGCGACCGTCTCCACGTCCAGGGCGACCTCGGCCAAGCTGTTTTGGCTGGTCACCTTGCCCGGTTGGGCGCCGTCCACCGAGACGCGGTAGATGCGGCCGGTCCGCTGGATGCCGTAGTACGAGAAGTACGCGTTGAGGTCGCTGTCCGGAACGTCGGAGTCAATCACCACGGCGGCCGTCCAACCCGAACCGTCATAGCCGCTGTTCAATGGGAAACGGTAGCTGTTGAGGAGCGCGCGGGGGCCTACCCCGCCGTTCGGCCCGCGAAAGGGTCCGCCGCCCACGGTCCCATCCGGGCGCACCGGGACAGGCTGCACGTGGGTGTGGGCGTCGACCAAGTTGTCGAGGCGCACCCCCGCCACCAAGTCCGCCAATTCGGCCGGCACCGTCGGCGCGGTCACGTTGCCATAACGCCGGCCGTGACTCGCCTGTTCCACGGCGTGGATTTCGGTCCGGAAAAGGTTTTCGGCGGCGACCGTCGGCGCAGTCGCCACGAGCATCAACCGGTTGGGGTAGGTGCGGGTGATGCGGAACCCGGCGGCCTGCAGCGCCCGCACCACTTTCGCCTCCTGTTCGGCAGTTGGCGAGAACCGGGCGCGGAACTCGTCGGTGGAGAGGTATCGGCCGTGATCAGAGGAGGCTGGGTTATTTTGTCGCTCGATCAACGCCGCCAACTCCTCCGGATGGTTGTGGCGCAGGGTCAGGGTGACGCGCACCTCTTCTCCGGGGGACTTCTCCCCGAGGTCGCGTCCGAACTGCTCTGGCACGACCGTGCGGGCGAGCGCGGGTTCAGCACTGGCCGGATGTAGGTTGGCCGTGGTGGAACCGAGGATGGCGAGGCAGGCGGCGGCCAAGGTTGCGCCCGGGCGAATGAGGTGAGGTATGGGTCTCATGGCAATGTAGTCAGCTTGCGTGTTGGCTTCTTTTGCCCGCCCCGGCGATGGCAAACCCGTGAACACGGGATGGGCGGGCGTTTCTCATACTTCAGAAACGTGCGCCTGACCCCGACCGACCTCCGGGCGGGAGGCGCACCCATCCCGTTTAGGTGAGGAGGGCGGACCGAAGCAAACCGAAACGGCGGCGTTAAATTAGGGTTCGTCCCGGACCGACCCGTGCTCCTCGCGTTCCACAAACCCTTCGGCGTCCTTTCCAGGTTCACCCCGGACGGCTCGCCGCACCGTACCCTCGCCGGGTTTGGGCTGCCGGCCGCGGTTTATCCGATCGGCCGTCTCGACGCCGATTCAGAGGGATTGTTGCTTTTGTCGGACGAGCGTGTTTGGCACGGGCGTTTGCTCGACCCCGACCGAGGCCACGAGCGGGAGTATTGGGTGCAAGTCGAACGTGTGCCCGGGCCGGAGGCGCTGGCGCGTTTGTCGGCGGGGGTGACCATCGAGGGCCGTAGGACGCGCCCGGCCGTGGCTCGTTTGTTCCAAAGCGCGCCGGCCTTCCCGCCGCGGGACCCGCCTATCCGGTTCCGGAAAAACGTCCCGGACGCCTGGATTTCGCTCTCCTTGCGGGAAGGTCGCAACCGGCAGGTGCGCCGGATGACGGCGGCGGTGGGGCACCCGACGTTGCGCCTGGTGCGGGTACGCGTTGGGCCGTTGACGTTGGGGGCTTTGGCACCCGGCGAGTGGCGGACGGTGTCGGGGGACGAGCGGGAGAGGCTGCAAAGCATGGGCGAGCGGTGAAATCCGGCCAGAAACATCTCAGGGCCGGATCCCGCGGGTGACCCGGTGGGGGGGCAACCCCCGCGCCCCCGGCGCCGGCCGGGCCAGCAGCGGCGGGGGGGGGGGGGGGGGGGG
>CAXUNV010000639.1:0-2687 GCA_964252355.1 uncultured Chthoniobacterales bacterium
CCCCCCCCCCCGGGGGGGCGGCGCCCCCCTCCCGTGGCTTCCGGGCGGGGTCTTAAACTTAAGTGGGCGCCCGGGAGCGGGACGCACGCGTCCCACCGCCCCTTAGTACCGCACCAGTTCCACCCGACGGTTTTGGCTGCGGCCCTCGGCGGTGCCGTTGGACGCCACGGGGCTGGCGTACGACACGCCGAACGCCACCAACCGTTCCGGCGCGATGCCAAACCCGGTCACCAGGGCGTTGACCACCGACGTGGCCCGCCGCTGCGAAAGGTCGCGGTTAGACTCGAAATCGCCGACGTTGTCGGTGTGCCCAACCACCAGCAATTTCAGATCCGTCTCGCGTTTCAGAAGATCGGCAATCTGCTCCAGGGTCGGTCTCGACTCCGGCTTGATCTCGGTGCGGTTGGTGTCGAAGAAGATCCCGTATAACGCGATGCGGCCCGTCCGGTTGATTTCTGACGCCATCTGCGCCGAGGTGACGGCCGTGCTCGGGGCGACGGACGCGGCCGGTGTCGCGGGCGTGCGCACGGTTTCGACCAGGGCCCCGACCCGACCTTTCTTGATCAAGTTGGTCGCCCGTCCTTCGGTGTTCGCGAACAGGTAGATGTGCGCGTACCACGTGGCGCCGTCCCGCTCGCCCCGGGCCGCCATGTAGGCGGTGTCGCGGTTCAACGGCAGCGCGTCGTAGATTCGGGCGGGCACACGCGTTTTGTAGATCTGGTCCACAAAGCGGTCGTTGCCGTTGTCGAGGGCGTCGCCCGCCCCGGAAAACAGCACCTGAGCGTTCGCCTGCGCGAAAGTGTCCCCAAAGAACTTGAGCGCCGCGGCGGTGCCCGTGCCGGCGGGCAGTTCGTACAGCGTCTGAATCACCGTGCCCTGGGCGGCCGCCGTCCTATAGGGGTTGAACTTTTGGCTCTGCAGGTCGAAGACGACGCGTTCCAGCGGCATCCGCACGTCACCGTGGTCGCGCCGGTCGGACGCGACGACGACCGCACCCGGGTAACGCGGCAACAGCGGATCATCTTTGGGCGCAGCGGCGGCGGGCCGGCGCGCCGCGCCAAAAGTTGCGCCAGGGCCTGCCAACGCCAACGTCAACGTCAGCAGCACCCGCACCGTGAGGGCGGCACCACGCCCGTCCGCCCGCACACGGTCAGGCTCCTTTGACCGCCTCGTCAGCATCAGATCTCGATTGCTCATGTTCTCGCCTTTTTGGTCTGGGGTTCTCGGCAGAGGCCAACCCACCACGTTGCCCCTTGCGCATCCAGCCATTTTCGCCGGGGGCGACCGGTCACGCCTTAACTTTGTTGATGAATTCGGCCCAAATCCCTGGCCGTGGGCCGATGCCGATAAGTTGTCGCAGGGTTCTCCGCCCGAGAGGTTTGGGTTCCGCCCTGGCACATTTAATGACAAGATTCTTGGCATCATGAGTACCATCGTGCTGGATCGTTCGGGTCGTTTCGTCGGTTTTGGTCGCTGCCCTGGTTGATGGCCAACCGGAGCACGCCGCCTCCGGACGCCTGCTGGAGAACGGTGGCAGTTCCGTCTACGTGCATGGTTTGACGGAGGTCTCCGTCACGTTGCTCGGCGGTCGCCTGGGCCAATGTGCCCGTCCAGCACTTGCCTGCCGCTTGCTTGAGGAGGGTTTGCTGCCTTGGGTGACCGTCGTCAGCCTGACTCTTGGAGAACACCTCAGCGCATTGCGGGACTCTGAATCGCGGGGCGTGCGGGGTGGTGCCATCTACGATGACCTGCACTTGGTGACGGCGCGGAAGGCGAAGGCGACGCGCCTTTACACCTTGGATCCGACGGACTTCGCCGCCTTCCACCGGCCCGGAAATCCAGAGATCGCGGCGCCGTAGGCGACGCGCAGCGACCGACGCCGGGTTCCAGCGCTAAAATCGTGCGCAATTTCGGCGCCCCTATGGCAGTCTTGGCGGACCCCCCCGCGCCGCACCATGCACATCCCCGATGGTTACCTGAGCCCTTCGACCTGCGCGGTGCTTTACGCGGGCGCCGCGCCGTTCTGGTTCATCGCCCTGCGCCGGGTGCGCCGGGCGTGGGACGCGCGGTTGGTGCCGCTCCTCTCGCTGGTGGCGGCGTTTTGCTTCGTGGTGATGATGTTCAACCTGCCGTTGCCGGGAGGCACGACCGGGCACGCGGTCGGCATGGGCATCGCGGCCGTCGTGCTGGGGCCCTGGGCCGCGATGCTCGCCATCTCGGTGGCCCTCTTCATCCAGGCCGTGTTCTTCGGCGATGGCGGCATCACGGCCTACGGCGCCAACTGCCTGAACATGGCAATCGTCGGGTCGGGGGTGGCGTACGCCTTGTACCGGGTTTGTGCCGGGCACGCCCCGGTGCAGTCTGCCCGGCGGGTGGTCGCGGCGGCGCTGGCGGGTTACTTGGCGATCAACGCCGCCGCGCTCTGCGCCGCCTTGGAATTCGGGATCCAACCCGCGCTGTTCCACGACGCGTCAGGCGCGCCCCTTTATGCGCCATATCCGTTGGGCATCGCGGTCCCTGCCATGCTGGCAGGCCACCTCTCGTTTGCCGGCATGGCGGAAGCGACCCTGACGGCCGGCATCGTGGCGTACTTGGCGCGGGCGAACCCCGCGGTCCTGCAACGGACCGTCGCGGTTCGGGCCGAACCAGGAACGTCCTGGCGGGTCACGCGCCCGCTCTGGCTCGGG
>CAXUNV010000640.1:0-2675 GCA_964252355.1 uncultured Chthoniobacterales bacterium
CCGGGTTTGCGACCGGGCGACGAGTTTATGACTGACCTCGGCGAGGCACCGGGCGGGGATGCCGCCACGGTCGTCTACGCACCGTTCGCCGCGCCGGCCGCCTTCCTGGCGGATGCACCCTCCGTCGTGCTGTTTACTCGGGGTCAACTGGATGCCGCCAGCGGCACGGCTGAAAACGCCCACCGTTCGGAAATGGACGAAGCGGCGGCCGCGGCTTTGCGGCGGGCGGCGAAAGTGCAGGCGCTCTCGTTTTACTCCCGTGAGACGCTGGTGGCAGGCCAGCACATCCCTCCGGAAAAGGTGTTCGTCACATACCCGTTGCCGCCGGCAGGAGTACCGGCAATGCCGCCCGCAACTCGTGAAACCGGGGCCGTGCACCCCTCGTTCGTGGGTGTCGTCGATCGTTGGGCCGGTGCGGAGACCCTCCTGGAAGGTTACGCCCAGTATCGCCGTCTGGTGGGCGAAGGCGCGTGGGCGTTGCGCGTCGCGGGCGTGTCGACAGAAGATGTCGCCCGGTTTCAAGCACAAACGCGCTCGCTCGGGGGTGACGACGAGGTGTTCCTCGTGGAGCTGGTCCCTCCCGCTGTTTCTGCGGGGGAGGGGAGCTTTGATGGTGCCAGCGCGTTGGTTCACTTGGCCGAGGGCGACGACCTTTGCCTGCCGATCCTGCAGGCGTTCGCGAGGCGGTTGCCTGTGCTGGCCGCCGACGCCGGCAGCGCGCCGGAAGTGGCTGGTGCCGGCGCGCTTTACGTGGACCGGCGATCGCCGGAGGACATCGCCCGAGGACTAGCAGAGGTGAGCGGTTCGGAAGGGTTGCGGGGAGAGTTGGTTCAGTTCGGCGGGCTGCAGTTGGGACGACGAAACGGGCAGATGGAAGCCGGCAAGCTGGAGCTGGCCTTCCGGGAAGTCGCTGCGGGCCGTTAGCCAGCTAAATCTAGGCGTCCTCCTCGGTAATTGCCGGCAGCCGATCCAAAAGGGGACGAATGATCTGAGCGCCCGGCCGGTCGAAGATCATTTCGGCGGGCACATCTGCCGGCAACCGGCGCTCCAACAACAGCACGCGCACGTCGCCTTGCGGCCTCCGTCGTTTGCGCACCGCATCGAGAAACCCGTTCCAGTGCGGCGTTAAATGCCACCGGATGTTGCGGTGTTGTAGGAATGCCAGCGTCCAGGCGTCCTGTCCCGCGATCAGGTACCAGTCGGCGTGCGGGTTCTGCGCCGCCAACCGAAGCACCTCCGCGTAGGTCTCCCGGAGCGCGGGTCGGACCCGGAAGGTGGCCTCGTCCCGCGTGCTGAGGAAACTGAGAATGTCGGCAGGCGACTCGTTGAAGGAGAGGAAAGGCACGCTCACCGCCGACCAGATCACCACCACCCCAGCCAACGTCCGACCGAAACCCCGGCCGTGCGGCGGGCCGGCAAAGACCCAGACCGCCCAAGCGACCCCGAAAAGGGTGAACGAAAGGCAGAGAAACCGTGCGTTCCATTGCATCCAGCCGATGAGCCGGCTCATGACCATCATCACCGCAAACCCGCTGGCCGCGAGCACCCAGAGCGGGTCGCGGAAGCGGGCGCGCAGGAAAAACGCCGTGGACGCGAGCAGGGCCAGGCAGCCGACCAAGCCATAGTCGGAGGTGGCGTCTCCGCCGCCCTTGAGGAACACCATTTTTTGGTCGTGCGCGTCTTCGAAAAACGGGTTGTAACCGAGGTTGTTGATGCGCAAAACCCGGAGCAGCCAACGGCACGCACCTTCGAGCGCGTAATGCAAGGGACTCTGATGCTCGGCGCCATCGATCCCGAGCGAGAGGTTGCCGAAATAGTACCGGATGAAATTGGCGATGGTGCCCAACACGCCGTGCCGGTTGCGGTCGGTGTCGACCAGTTCGGGCGGCCCGAACGGGTTGCCGAACATGCGGATCGTGAGCGCGTAAGTTTCCACGCTGCCAAAGAGAAGGAGCAAGGGCGCAAAAAGGACGCAGAACCACGCGGCCGACCTGCTGTCCCTGCGCAAACGCCAGAGCGTCACGACGGTAAGGGCAGCGCACGTCGGCACAGCGCTGGTTTTGACCCCGAACGTGAACGCCAAACTGAGGGCCGCGAAGAAGAGGTAGACCCGGCGCCGGGCGTGGCCAAACCGCTCCAGGGCAAGCCACCAGCAACCGACGCCGAAGACGATCGCCAAGTCGTTTTTCGTGTCGGTGCCCTGCAGCGGGATCGTCGGCATCGCGAGCAAAGAGAGCGCCGCCCACAAGCCCGTTTCGTCTCCCCAACGACGCCGCACGCACAGATAGACCGTCGAAACCAAGCCCAACAGGCACGCGTAGCTGGGCAACGCGTAACCAAAACCAAGCAACGCGAACGGGAGGTGGGTCGCGTCGAACACCCAAGGAAAACAGACCTGCCGAATCGAGTTCCACGCGGTGATTTGCCAAAATCCTGCCCGGGCGGCCACTAGCAGGCGTGCCAGATTATACACCTGCGAATCCCAATTGGTGACCGTGGCCGTGAGCGCGTAAAGGCCGTGGTAGACCAGCAGGCTGCCGATCAGCAGCCGGAGGGTGCGCCCGTCGACGGGCCCGCGCACGCCCGTCACCGGAACATCAGCCATAACCGGGAAAGCAGCGAAGTAAGCGCGAGGAGGCTCAAGACGACGAACGGGAAGTTGTCGAAGTTCAGAC
>CAXUNV010000641.1:0-2653 GCA_964252355.1 uncultured Chthoniobacterales bacterium
CCCCAGCACCCGCCGCCCGTGGCTCGCCGCCGTCGCCGTCGGCGCCGTCACTCTGGCGCCGGTCGTCCACCCTGGGCACGCCGTTGCTCAGCAAAAAGCCGCGTTTCTGCTTCCGGGCAGCGTCAACGACCAAAGCTGGAACGCGCAAGGTTACGCCGGGGTGCTCAAGCTCAAATCGCTCGGCTGGGACGTCGCGTACTCCGAAAATGTTCAGCCTGCCGACATGGCGGAGGCGCTGCGCGACTACGCCCGGCGCGGTTACACCGTCGTCTTCGGCCACACCGGCCGGTTCCTCTCCGCCGCGGAGATGGTCGGCCCCAAGTTCCCGAAGACGGTTTTTGTGGTCGGCTCCGGGGCGTCAGGCGCCGGCAAGAACGTTGCCTCCGTCGATTTCGACAACACGCAATTCGGCTACCTGATGGGCGTGTTGGCGGCCCGCATGAGCAAAACCGGCAAAGTCGGCTCGGTGAACGGCCTCGAGGGTTTGCCAAACGTCGTCGCGCAGGTCGGCGCTTACCGCCAAGGCGCCAAAAGCGTCCGTCCCAACATGGAGGTGAAGGTCATCTACATCCAGAATATGGAGGACGCCGCCGGCGCGAAGGAGGCCGCGCTGTCGTTGATCGCCTGGGGTGCGGACTTTGTGAGCGGAAAGCTGAACGCCGCCCAGACCGGCGTCATCCAAGCCGCTCGCGACCGCGGCGTTTTCGCCAACGGCCGCTCCCTCGAGCACACGGAGATCGCGCCGGACAATGTGCTGACCAACATCGTGGAGCAATGGGGCGACATGTACGCGAACGCTGCGCAAGAAGCCCAGGCGGGCGGCTTGGGCGGAAAATTTGAGCTGTACGGTTTGAACAGCCCGGGGACAACGGGCGCCCAACTGCTTTACCGAACCGGCCAGGAATTCAGCCCGAAGGTGCCCGCAGAAGTCGTCGAAGAACTCTCCGCGCTTAAAAAGAAGTTCTCGTCCGGAGAACTGAAGGTCACGGTCACTCCGGCAGACGCGCACGGCGGCGTATGACCGGCGATCCGGCCGCGGCACCGCTCTTGGAGATGCGCGGCATCTGCAAGCGCTACGGCGCCGTTCACGCCAACCGGAATGTGGACCTTGCCGTTCGCCACGGCTGCATTTTGGGCCTACTGGGCGAAAACGGCTCGGGCAAGAGCACCTTGATGAAGGTGCTTTTCGGGTTGGTTCGGCCGGACGCCGGCACGATCACCTTCCGCGGCAAGCGCCTGGAGGGGCACGACCCGCAGGCCGCATTGGCGGCCGGCATCGGCATGATCCACCAACATTTCACCCTGGTGGAAGGCATGTCCGTGGTGGAAAACGTCATGCTTGGTTGGGTTTCGGCCGGGCGCTGGCTGCGCCGCCGGGCGGTGGCCGAGCTGCTCCGCACGGAGGGACGCCGCTACGGTCTGGAAGTAGAGCCGGAGGCCACGGTGGCCGATCTGCCTTTCGGTCGACGGCAGCGCGTGGAAATCCTCAAAGCCGTGCTGCGCGGCGCGCACCTGCTGGTTTTGGACGAACCAACCTCCAACCTGAGCCCGCCCGAAGTGTCGGGCCTGCTTGGCGCGCTCCGCCGGTTGCGGGACGAAGGTCGCGCGGTCGTGTTCATTTCGCACAAGCTCCGGGAAGTCTTGGACGTCTGCGACGAAGTGGTGGTGTTGCGGGCCGGAAACGTGGTGGGCCAAAGCCCGGTGGGCGGCTTGAGCGAAACGGCGTTGACCCACCTGATGGTCGGACATGAACCCCCACCGCTGCCCGTCGGACGCGCCCCCACCACGACGCGCGACCGGTTACAGGTACGCAACCTTTCGCTGCGGGACGCCAAGGGCGTGTGGCGCCTGCGCGACGTCAGCTTCGATTTGCGCAGCGGCGAAATCCTCGCGGTGGCTGGGGTCGACGGCAACGGGCAAGGCGAACTCGCCGAGACGGTCGCCGGCATCCGGCGTGCCACGGATGGTGAGGTGCGCTTAGATGGACGAGACCTGCGCCGGTGCGATGCCCGGGCCCGGGTCGCCGCCGGCGTGGCCTACGTGCCGGTCGACCGGGCGACGACCAGCTTGGTCCCGGGGATGACGGTTGCCGAAAACCTGGCGTTGCGCGACTTCAGCCGGTCGCCTTGGCGCAACGGCCTCTTCCTCGATGCCGGAGCCTTCCGGCGCACGGCGCAGGCCGCCGTCGCGCGATTTGACGTGCGGTGCGCCGACGTGGACGCGCCGGCCGGCAGCTTGTCGGGCGGCAATGCGCAGAAGCTGGTCTTGGCCCGCGAATTCGGGCGTCAACCCGCCGTGCTGCTGGCTCTCCAGCCCACCTGGGGGCTGGATCCCGCGGCGGCCCGCTTCGTCGTTGCCCAGATCCTCGCGTTGCGCCACGCCGGCGGGGCCATCCTCTATCTCTCGGCCGAACTCGACGAGGTGTTCGCGGTGGGCGACCGGATCGCGGTGATGTACGGGGGTCGGCTCTCGCCGCCGCAGCTTCGCTCTGCCGCCGACCGCAAAGGCGTGGGTCAGCTCATGGCCGGCTTAAACCACCATCCCCAGAGCGCCGACTCCGCCGTGGCGCCCTGACGACCCATGGCCGGCGCTCCTCCCGTCGTTCCCCCGCCACCTGGCCACGACGCGCCCACGGAGTCGCGGGGACCTCGCC
>CAXUNV010000642.1:0-2650 GCA_964252355.1 uncultured Chthoniobacterales bacterium
ATTCCACGGAACCCTCCCACCACCCGCAAACGGGCCCGACGTTTTCAAGAACGGATGAATGCCAGTCGTACCGGCGGACGGGCGGGACGCCCGCGCTCCCCTTGCGGCTTTCCGCCTTGGGCCAGGGAACTCGGCGCCACCCTGGTCGCCATCTCCCCGCAGTTGCCCGACGGCTCCCTTTCCACGGCGGAGAAAAACTCTTTACAGTTCCCCGTGCTTTCCGACGTGGGCAATGCCGTGGCACGGCGTTTCGGCTTGGTCTTCCGGCTTTCGCCAGAACTCCCGGCAACCTACCAAGCGTTCGGCCACGGCTTGGAAATCGTCAACGGCCCGGACGGCGCGACCGAACTGCCCCAAGACCGGTGGGGCGAACACCCGGCCGGCAACATCGAGCCTCCACCCGTGCCAATCGGCGCCGGGCGGTGTGAGCCGGCCGCCTGACCCCGAAGCGCGTTGCCACCGTGCAAGCTTCCGGTGGCCCACCAGCTTCTGTCGCGCACCGGGTTTCGACCGGCGGTCCTTTTACCGCGGGCAACCATGGGAGAATCCAGCTTTGGTTTGCTCCCCGTAACGGCACTTCGGCCGAACCGCCCGCCGTGAACCGGGGCTGGTGCCCCCCTGCTCGTCTCCTTGGAACCGGTGTTCGCGTATTTGCGAGACCACGGAGACGCCGAGTTTCAGGCGGGCAGCGTCGTGGTGGCAGGTTGTCCCGTGCAGTTTCTGCCAGTATCCGACGGGCTCACCCTGGAGGCACTCACCGCCGCACGGATCCTACCGTATGACCGTGAGTTTTCTGTCCGGGTCGTCACCCCGGAGCATCTGGCTGCCGAAGCGGTCAAGGTAGGCCGACCCAAAGAGGTCCAGCGCTTCGCCATGCCCAAGTTTGACCGCGCCGCGTTCGCCGACGTCATCGCACGCCATGGCCTCGAGGTGCGGTTGCGCTCTGGAACCCGCCCTTCCTTTTCGGGCGGAACGCGTCCATGCTCCCGCCGGGCGATGGAACCCCGAAGACCTTCTCACCTCGACCCGCTCGCCGAAGAATTGCTGGACGGGCTGACTGGCCGCCCGGAGGCGGCCGAAATCGTGATCGGGGGCGGGGTGGCGCTGAACCATTACCTCGACCACCGGCCAACGTTTGACTTGGACGCTTGGTGGAGGACGGCTCCGAACAGCGAAACCCTTGCGTCAGTTGGCAAGCTTCTGAATGGCATGGCGGAAAGGCGCGGGGTAACGGCGGAAGAAGCGCGCTGGGGCGATGTCGTGAGCTTTTCTCTGAGGCACGGGTCCGGTCGTCACGCATTCAGTTTCCAGATCGCCGAACGCGACCTCTACTTGGAACCGCCGGTGGCTTCTTCCTGGCACCCGGTGCTTTTGGAAACCCTTGCGGACAACGCAGCCTCAAAGATGGTGGCGCTCGTCGACCGGGGCGCGCCGCGCGATTTCGTGGATGTCTATGCACTCGTCCGTCAAAACCTCTTTACCACCGCCGGCTGCTGGGACCTTTACCGGCGCAAACGCCCGGTGGCGGATTTAGCCGCGGCTAAGCTGCAGGTGTTGACGCACTTGGAACGCCTGGAGGCGCGACGTCCGCTGGAGGCCATCGCGGATCCCACGGCCCGCGCCCGCGCCGAAATCGTGCGCACCTGGCACCGCGGCGAGTTGACGCACCCCAGAACACCCGACCATGGATGTTGACTTCAGCCTCTACCCCGACCGGGAACCGCCGTGGGAGTGGGACGACGCCGAACGGGCCGAGTACGTCGAGCGGCTCTGCCGACAAGCCGACTTCGGCATTCCAGTCTCCTTCCGGCATGCGTCCGCGCTGCGCGCCTGGAAAGAGACGTTCGACCGGTTTCCGCTCCTGGACTCCCCGACGTACCACGCACTCCGCGCCCTGTTCGGCTGGGTAAGCCTATCCCGCCGCTATGGGAACACGGGTTGGCAAGCCAAATGGGAAGGAAGGGACGGACGCGAAGGGCGTCCCCCGGACCAGTCCGCCTGAGCTAGGCTTCGGCGTGCGCGCCCGGGCCGCCCGTGAAAAGTCGCCGCGCCGGCGCGGACCGCCTGCGACGAGCGTCACCGGCACCGACCTCGACGTCACTGGCGGTCAACTGGCCTGAGCACCGGCGTTGCCTGCAGCTTGAGGGGAGCGCGGTCAGAGATGGACTGCGTCCGCCAGCAAACGGACGGCGGCAGGTGGTTCAGCCGAAAGGCGTTTTGGAACGCAGCCTAACCCCTCGCTTGGACGAAGCTCTCGGGCGTGCCGTCGGCCGCGTTGACAAAGATCACGTCTTTCGGGTCGCGCCGGGGTGTGTCGACCGACAGAAACACCACGGGTTCCTCGAAGAGGTCCGGGATGGCGTGCACGGTGCCGCGTTGGAAGAAGAGGAGTTGGCCGGGACCAAACTCCACCTTGGTACTTTCGTCCTTCATCCAGAAGGTGCCCCGGCCCGAAAAGACGTAGAGGTACTCGTCGCAAGTGGCGTGATAATGCGGCGGCGTCGGCTTATACACGCGGAAGACTCGTGCACTGGCCGACTCGCGGTTCGTGAGATAGTGGTCAACCAGCAGCGTCGTGGCCGTGTCGGGCAGGGAAGCGGCAACCGCGGCGATGTCAAAACGACCGGTCTCAGTGGGGCTGGTCTCGTGA
>CAXUNV010000643.1:0-2631 GCA_964252355.1 uncultured Chthoniobacterales bacterium
TCCTAGGGGTGAGCGGCCTGACGGGGGGCGGCGGCGTTTCGACGACCTTTATGGAAGAAGCCTCGATGCTGGCGCGCATGATCGCCTCGGCCCGTCGTGCGATCGTCGTCGCAGACGCCTCGAAGTTTGGCCGCAACGCCTTTGCCCACATCGCCCCGTTGGGTGCCATGGATGTCTTGGTCACCGACGCCGTGCCCCCGACGGACCTCGCCGCAGCCCTGAGCGGAGCCAACGTCGAGGTGATCGTGGCACCCATCTGAGCATGGCATCACCGCACGTCCGGCGATCCCTTAGGTCGACCTTCCCGAAGGGCGCCCGCCTGTTCCCTTCCCAACCTAACCCAGAACGAAAAAGGCATGCCGCACCACGACTTGGTTCTCGGACTCGATGTGGGGACCACCAACCTCAAGTGCCTCGCCGTCGACGTGACGGGGACCATCGTCGCCCAGTGGTCCGAACCGACGCCGCAAGCCCACCCGCGGCCGGGTTGGACGGACTTTGAACCCGGCCCGCTTTGGGAAGCCGCCTGTCGGGCCATCCGGGCGGTGGTTTCCCAGGTGGAGCACCCGGAGGCCATTCGGGGCATCGCGGTGTCTAGCCTCGCGGAGTCCGTCGTGCCGGTCGGTGCGCACGGCGAACCGCTCGCGCCCGCCATCGCCTGGTTCGACCTGAGGACCGTGGCGGAGTACGAGTGGCTGCGCGACCGACTTGGTTACGAGACCTTGTTCAACGTTTCGGGCCTCAATCCCGACCCCATGTTCGGGCTTTGCAAGATCCTCTGGGCCAAAAACCATCAACCAGAGGCGTTCCGGCAGGTGCGCCACTGGCTTCACTTGGCCGATTACGTTGCCTTTCGGCTGTCCGGGGTCGCCGCCACCGACCCCAGCTTGGCTTGCCGTACCCTGGCGTACGACCTGCGCACGGGAGAGTGGGCCAGCGAGATTTTGGAGGCGGTGGGGGTGGCACCGTCGTCCCTGCCGCCGGTCCGTCAGAGCGGCACCCCGCTCGGCCTCGTCACGCCCTCAAGCGCTCGGTTGACCAATTTGCCGTCTTCGACGGTCGTCAGCGTCGGCATCCACGACCATCCCAGCGGGGCGTTTGCCGCCGGAGGTTTGCGCGCCGGCGTGCTCTTCGACAGCCTGGGCACTTCCGAAATGTTGAACACCTTGGTGCCTGAACCACGGTTTGACCCTCGCCTCCCCGCGAAAGGGTTGGCCCAAGGCGCGGTCTGGACGGAGGAACGGACCTGTTACCTGACGGGCGGCCTGCAAACCGCGGGGGCCGCCGTCGAATGGTTTCGCCGGGAACTCGGGGGTGAGGCGGACATTTCCAAGCTCGTCGGGGAGGCGGCCGCCCCCGACGGGGTAGTGCCGGTGTTTTTGCCGCACTTGGTCCGCAGCCTGACGCCGCACCCGGATGCGCAAGCGTCCGGGGCGTTCGTCGGCATCAAGGCGACGACCACGCGCGGCGGGATGTTTCGGGCGGTTTTGGAGGGGCTGGCCTTTGAGGCGCGTGCGATCGCGGACGCGATGCTGGCCGACGCGGGCGTACCCCCGTTTCAGAAGATTCTCACCATTGGCACTTCGCTGCAGAACCGGCTTCTAACCCAGATCAAGGCGGACGTGTACGGCTTTCCGGTCAAGGTCAGTCCGGTGCGCGAAACCGTCAGTCTAGGGGCTGCGCTGCTGGCCGGGATGGGTTGTGGCCTGTTCGCGGACGCGGCAACGGCCGTGAGGGTGGCGCATCGCGAGGAGATCGGCGTTGAACCCGACCCGGCGTGCTCCGAGCGTCTGCAGAGGCGTTACCGGGAGGTGTACCGCGACCTCTATGGCCAACTGCGAACGGCGCACCATCGGCTGCACGCCGCCGTTTAGGGCAGGGGAGCGACCGACGGCACCGGAGGGGGCACCTCCGGTGGATCACACCGGCGACGCTCGGCATAAGCGGTTCGCCGGAAACCGCTTAGGGTTTGCAACGCCGGATCGCTCTGCTAAACGGTGCTCATGCGAACCCGCCTCCTCTCCTGCTCGTTGATGGTGCTGCTGCTCGCGGGGTGCGCCTCGCAGGGGCTGTACCGGTGGGTGCCGTTCGTGGGGCGCGGCGGTGCTAAGACGCCGCGGGTGGCCAAGGTGAAGGCGAATCGGGCGGGACCGTTCGGTCCGGTGAGCGGGCCGGTGGTCTATGGGGTGGAAGTCCGCTTGGTGGTGAATGGTCCGGTGATCCGGTTGGCCGAGACGCGAGCGCTGGAGGCGCGCTTGGTCCTGATCAACCGCAGCCGAAAAAGCGTGAACCTCCTCTTCAACGACAGCCACCGCTGCGATTTCGTGTTGCGAGACGCCGCCGGCAAAAAGCTGGTGCAATGGTCCGACGACCAGCCGGTGACCGCCAACCCGAGCACGGTGATCATCAACCCGGATGAGCGCGCCGAATTTGCGGGGTCGATCTCGACGCGGGACATGGCGCCGGGGCGGACGTACACGCTGGAAGGTTTGGTGGTCGGTTATCCCTCCATGCGCCAAGTGGTGACGGTGCAGGCGGGGGCGTGAGGGGGAAGGGAAATTGCACCAATTGTATCGATTGCCGCCATGGAGGCATCTTCTGCGCGGACCCTCGGGACGTGGCGGCCTGAAG
>CAXUNV010000644.1:0-2619 GCA_964252355.1 uncultured Chthoniobacterales bacterium
GGGGGGCGTGCCCCCAGCCATTGGGGGGGGGGCGCCCGCCCGCGCTCCCCTGGACGCCCGCTGGGGTTATTTCGGCCATCCTTCGGCGTCGAGAAAACGGATCAGCGCGGCATTCACGGCGTCCGGCTCATCGAGCGAGGCCCAGTGGGACGCCTCCGGCAGGAACAGCCCCTCGCCGCGGTCGCAGAGCGCCAGGTTCTCCTCCCCCACCCGCCGCTCCAAAAACGGGTCGCGCACGCCCCAGATGAGGAGGGTCGGCACCGTGACTCGCGAGGGCGGGTTCCGCGGACGCCACCGGCGCAAGGCGCGGTAGTAATTGACCATGGCGGTCAGCGCCCCCGGTTGCGACCACGCCTGGACGTAACGCCGAAGGTCATCCGGCGTGAATGAACCCGGCCGGGCGATCCGCGCGAGGGCGGTGCGTAGAGCCAAGAAATTGCCACCGCTCAGCAAGGCTTCGGGCAAAACCGGCAGTTGGAAGAAGGCGGTGTACCAGCTCCGGAGGGTTTGGCCCGGACGGCTGGCGATCGCGCGCGACCAGACGTCCAGGTGCGGCGCGTTGAGGATGGCCAGGCGTCGCACCCTGGTAGGGTGTCGCACCGCCGTCTCCCAAGCGATGATCCCGCCCCAGTCATGCCCAACGAGCGAAAAGTCCCGGTGACCGCAACTTTCGGCCAAGGCGAGGGTGTCGGCCACGAGCGCGTCCAAACCGTAGGCGGTAACGCCTCGCGGCCGGTCGCTCAAACCGTAGCCGCGTAGGTCGGGCGCGATCACCCGAAACCCGTGCTGGGCCAAAGGGCCGACTTGGTGCCGCCAACTCCACCAGAAATCGGGAAATCCGTGCAGGAGGATCACGGGCGGCCCATCGGGCGGCCCCGCCTCCACGATTTGCAGGTGGAGGCCGTGGGCAGGGACGCGGCGGGTGGTGGCGTCGGCGCTCATGGAGAGGTGTGCGTATGGGCTGGTTTGGTTCGTTTGCCAGGGGGAAGGCGTGCTTCCCGTCGGGCGGGAAAACGCGTGGACCGAGCGCCGGGTCAGGGCGCGTGCGCGCGGGTCTGGCCACCCGGATTTTATTTTGACTCTGAGTCAATCTTTGGTTAAAGGTCTCGGCATGGCCACCGCCGAACGGCGTCAACGGGATTTGCGCCGGCGTCAGGACCTCATCCTCAACGCCGCCGAGGATCTCCTGCTGGCCCACGGCTATCTCGGCCTCAACCTCGACCGGCTGGCCGAGCGCGTGGAGTATTCCAAAGGCACCCTCTACAACCATTTCGAGACCAAAGAGGACATTGTCCTCGCCCTGGCCAACCGCCACTTGGCCGAGCGCGTCCGGCTTTTCGAACGCGCCGCGGCGTTCGACGGCCGCAACCGCGAGCGGGTGCTGGGCATCGGGGTGGCCGACGACGTCCTGGCTGAAGGCGGCTCCGCCCCCTTCCAAGTGATGCAGATGTCAAAGACGCCATCCTTGTGGGAGAAAGCCACCGCCGTGCGCCGCGCCGAGAGCCAGCGCTTGGAGGCCCGGTGTTCGGCGGTCCTGGAAGAGGTCATCCGCGCCGCGGTCGAAGCAGGCGACGTCGCGTTGACCCCGGCACAGGGACGCGACCTCGGCTTCGGGTTGATGGCGATGTGCCTGGGCACGCACTTGGTCGCCGCCGCGCCGGGTTGGACGGAAAACATTGGGTTGAAGGCGCCGCGGGCGGCGCTGCGGGCCAACCAACACCGGCTGTTGGACGGCGTCGGTTGGCGGCCGCTCTGGGCCGAGTGGGACTACGCCGCGACCGAGCGACGCCTGCGCGCCGAGGTCTTCCCGCGACCCGGCCAAGCGCGGAGCCGGGCGACCGCCGGCTGAGGCTTTTTTTGCCGAATTCTGACTTGGAGTCATAAAGAAACAGGAAGTCAAAAACCGCGTGAACTTCGTCGCCCTCCGCATGCTCACCGGCGACCGGGCCAAGTACCTCGGCCTGGTCTTCGCCGTCGCTTTCGCCACCTTCCTCATCGCCCAGCAGGCCTCCATCTTCGCCGGCCTCATGCTCCGCACCGCCAGCCAGATCCGCGACGTCGCCGACGCTTCCCTCTGGGTCATGGATCCGCGCACCGAGTATTTCGACGAGGTCCGCACCTTGCCCGACGACGCGCTCTACCGCGTCCGCGGCATCCCCGGCGTGGCCTGGGCCGTCCGCCTGTTCAAGGCCGTCGCCGTGGCGCGCGCCGAAGACGGGAAGTTCCGCTCGGTCATCCTGCTCGGTTTGGATGACGCCACGCTGGTCGGCGCCCCCCGCAAGATGCTCGTCGGCCGCATCGACGACCTGCGCCGGCCCGACGCCGTCATCCTCGACAAGGCGGGCTACGAGTTCTTCTTCCCCGGCCAACCCTTGGCCGTGGGGGCGAACTTCGAACTCAACGACCGGCGCGCCGTGGTGGTGGGCGTCTGCGAGGCGTCACCTCCGTTCGTCACCTTCCCCGTCATGTTCAGCCGCTACACCTGCGCGCTGAACTACGTCGGCCAACAACGAAACCTTTTGGGGTTTGTCCTCGCCCAACCCGCCCCCGGCGTCCCCGCGGCGACCGTCTGCCAACGAATCGCAGTCCGGACCGGGCTGAAGGCGGTGACGGACGAAG
>CAXUNV010000645.1:0-2614 GCA_964252355.1 uncultured Chthoniobacterales bacterium
TACCAACCCTCATGAAACGCAACGTCCTGTTGGCCGCGGCCCTCGCGGCGCCCCTCTGGTTTACCACCGCCATCCCCGCAAAGGCGGATGAGCCCTGTTCGGCGTACCCCACCGGAACCGCCGAGAAGGTCGAGTCGGTCGACCTGGAGAAAAGCTTCAGCGCCGTGCCCGCGCCCAAAAAGCCGCTGCATTTTGCCTACGTCACCAAAACCTTGATCAACGAGTTCTGGCAGGACGTCTCCGCCGGAATCAAAGCGGAAGCGGCCAAATACAACATCCGGGTGGACATCCAGGCCCCGAAAGACGAGTCCTCGCTCGTCGAGCAATTGAATCTGGCCCAGACCCTCGCCGCCCAAAAACTGGACGCCCTGCTGCTTTCGCCGCAGTCCGATTCCAACCTGGTCCCAGCGGTCCAAGCGGCCAAAAAGCTGAACATCCCCACCGTGGTCATCGACGACGCGCGGACCGAGGGTGCCAGCTCCTACGTCGGCACCGACCAAGTCGCGATCGGGGCCAGCGCGGCGGAGTTCCTGCACCAGCTCTACCCGAACGGCGGCAAGATCGCCCAGGTCGAAGGGCAGGCCGGTTCGCCCAACGCGCGCAAGCGCATCCAGGGCTTCACCGAGACGGTGAAGAAGTACCCTAACCTGCAACTGGTCGCCAGCCAGCCGGGCAATTGGGACCGCATGACGGCCTTGAACGTCACCGCCAACATCCTGCGGCAGCACCCTGATCTGGTGGGCATTTACGCCAACAACGACGGCATGGCCTTGGGCGTCGTTGAAGCGGTGAAGAACGCCGGCAAACTGAAGCAGGTGGCGGTGGTCGGCACGGACGGCATCCGCGAAGCCAAACGGTCGGTGGGTGCCGGTGAAATGCGCGCCACGGTGGCCGAGTTCCCCTACGACGAAGGCGTGTTGGGCGTGCAAGTGGCCGTGCGGCTGTTGGGCTGCCAAGCGATCCCGCCGTGGGTGGTCTCGCCCCAGGCGGTGATCACGGCCGACAACGTCAAGGATTTCCCCAACCCGCCCGGCTTCCAGAAGTAAGGCGTCAGGTGGTGACGGAGCCTTCAGGAGACAAGATGCAGACCTCGCCGGTTGATTCACCTGTAAAACCCCTGCTCCGGGTGCGCAACGTCGCCAAGGCGTTCGCGGGGGTGCAAGCACTCAAGGGCGTCGACTTCGACCTCAGGGCCGGAGAAGTCCACGCCCTGATGGGCGAAAACGGGGCCGGTAAATCGACGCTGATGAAGATCCTCTTCGGCGTGCAACGCCCTGACTCCGGTACGATCGAGGTTGGGGGCCACGGGGAGGTCACCATCGACGACCCGCGGCACGCCCTGGCGCTGGGCATCGGCTTGGTGGCCCAAGAACCGAGCTTGGTGCCCCAGCTCGACGTCGCCCAGAACATCTTCCTGGGCCGAACCGAAGCGCTGGGCGTCATCCCGCGGCGGCAATTCCAGGCGAAAGCCCGGGAGATCCTCCGGCCGCTCGCGCCGCGGCTGCCGGTCACCGCCCGGGTGAGCTCCCTGGGCATGGCGGAGGTGCAGGTCGTCGAAATCGCGCGGACGCTGGCCCGGGGCGGCCAAATCATCGGGTTTGATGAACCGACCTCCAGCCTCACGCCCGCCGAGCGGGACGGCCTGTTCGCGCTCATCCGGCAACTCAAAGCGGGCGGCAAAGGGATCATCTACATCTCGCACCGGATCCCGGAAGTCTACGCCATTTGCGACCGGGTCACGGTGCTGCGGGACGGCCGGGTGGTGGCCAGTCGGCCGACGAAGGAGGTCAGCCCGGACGAGTTGATCAACCTGATCGCCGGGCGCCGGCTGGCGGACGAACTGCAACACGCGCGGGAAGGGGGCGCACCGGCGGGCCGCGCAGACGCTTTGAGGCTCGAGAACGTGTCGGTGGCAGGCAAGCTCCACGGCATCAACTTAAGCTTGCGCCACGGCGAGATCTTCGGCTTGGCCGGGTTGGTCGGTTCCGGACGGACGGAGCTTGCCCGCTGCATCTTCGGCGCCGACCGCAAAGACGCCGGCGCCATCCACGTGGACGGCAAGCCGCTTGACCTCCGGCGCCCCGCGGACGCCATCGCGGCCGGGATCGCCTTGATCCCAGAAGACCGCCGCAAACAGGCGCTCGTGCCCGTCATGGACGTGGAACGCAATTTCGGCCTCGCCAACTACCGGCAGTACGCGCCCACGGGGATCCTGCGGCTCCGGCCGCGGCGCCGGGACACGGAGCGCTACATCGAAGAGATGGCCATCCGCCCGCGCCGGGCCGAGGTGCGGATCCGGAACCTCTCCGGAGGCAACCAGCAGAAGGTGATCATCGCCCGCTGGCTGCAATCCGGGGCCAGGATTTTCCTTTTCGATGAGCCGACGCGCGGCATCGACGTCGGCGCCAAGTTCGAAATCCACGAACTCATGCGCCGTCTGGCCAAAGACGGCTGCGCCTTGTTGGTCATCTCGTCGGAACTGCCCGAGGTCTTGGCGCTCTGCGACCGGATCGGCGTCATGCGCGAGGGCCGCTTGGCCCAAACGATCGACGACACTTCCCAACTGAATGAGGACCTACTTATGAAATATGCGAGCGGGGAGGTCGCCCTCCCA
>CAXUNV010000646.1:0-2346 GCA_964252355.1 uncultured Chthoniobacterales bacterium
ACTCGGGGTCGTCCGGTAGGCATTCATAATCCCAGTCTGTAATAAGCTCGAAGGTCATGGGTGTCAGCCGCTCCTACGACCGAAGCCGCCGCGGTCACCCGCTGACGTTCTCCTTGTGTTCCAAATTACTCCTATTAGCACCACCCAACAAGGCCGCTTGACGCCCACACAGCACTTTCACACAATGGCCCGTGTCGGACAACTCGGGCCATTGATTTCATTTGCAAATTCGATTTCGGATGCGGTTCGAGTCCTCTTGGCCGCACCAAATTCTCAGCTTGCAACGTCGATGAGCTGAGCCCCTTCAGGGGTTGCGAGCGTCCTTCCTTTCACACGGAACGCTCACACATGGTCTCCACTCGCGTGCCGACCCTCACTCGCTCCGCTGCAAGGCACGTTGCACCCCGCACGCTCTTCGAAACGGCCGCCGCGAGTACCGCGAGATCGTACAGCCGCACCCGGGTGGTGGCGCTGAGATCGCCTCCGAACTTTTCCACCTCGGCCGGGTCCGCGCCGCCCGACTCTGGGGCGCTTTCGCCACTATCGCTCGCACCGCAGTAGCTCGGCTCGGCTTGCTCAGGCATGGGCCGGGCTCAAGCATCGGTGATCTGCCTTTGTTCGATCATCTTGGCGAGTAGCCCGTCTTATTCACCGGGGTGCCGTTGAGGAGCGGAACTGGCCAGCGTGGTTGTGGGGTCGCGAAGGATCGATCGGCGTGGGGCACCGGCTTTGGAAGTGGCAGTATGGGTGCGGCGTTGGAGGTCTGGGCGGGGTTGGATGCGGGGGCTCGGCCCCGCCACTCAGATCCGCTGCCTGAGCAGGGCCGCTGCCAAGCCAGGCACGAGGTCGGCCTCGGGACAGGCGCCGGCAAAGGCGATGCGCACGCGATGGCGAGTTTCCACGACCCTGGCGGCGATCTTGATCAGGTGCAGGCGCACGGTCGCGAACTCGGCCCTGGCGAGGTCGCGGATTTTGGGGACGGCGTCGCGGACCGTCAGCATGAGCCAGTAGGCGGCGGTGTGCAGCACGAGGCGGACCTGGTTGGCGAGCGCCGAGCGGCACGAGGTGCGGTCGGACCGCAGTTGGCTCTTGTGCAGCTTGATCAGGTTCTCGGCTTGGCCGCGTGAGCAATACAGGCTCTCGTAGACCCAAGCGGGCGCGCCCCGTTCGACGTTGGTGACGACGAAGCGGATGTCGAGGCCGAGGCGGGTCGCCTCGATGCGGGCGACGGCGCGGCGCTCCCGGTTCCAGGAGCCGGCCCTGTGCCGGACCTCGGCATGGTCGCGGACCACGTCCTTGTTGCCCGTGGCGCGCGCGGTGCGGACCGCGTCGGCTTGGGTCTCGACCTTGTTCGCCAGGGGCTTGGAGCCTGGCAGGCCAAACACGTACTCGACGCCGTTGTGCTCGCACCAAGCCATGGCCTCGGGCCTGGCGTAGTGGCCGTCGCCCCGGACCAGGACGCGGGTCTTGGGCCAACGGGCGCGGATGCGGCGGACAAGACGGCGCAGGTGCCCCCGCACCTCGACGCCTGACGGGGTCTTGCCCGGGCGCAGCAGCACGGCAACCGGCCGGCTGCGCTCGGTGTCGTAGACGTGGATGGGCAGGAAGCAGCGCTCGTCATAATGAGCGTTGAACAGCGACAATTGCTGGTGGCCGTGGACGGTGTCGCAGGTGTCATCGATATCGAGCGTCACCGCTTCGGGCTCGCGCGGGTAGGAGTCCATCCAGGCGTCCACCAGAGCGTAGGTGAGGCGGATCACGTCGCGCAGGCGAGGGGCGTTCTCCAGCCGCGACAGGGTCGGCTGCGAGCACAGGTCGACGCCGGTGTCGGGCAGGCGGCCGCAGGCGAGCTTGAAGGCGGGGTCGGTGCGCAGCGCGTCGAGGTCGTCGGCATCTTCGTAGCCGCAGCAGATCGCGAAGACCCGTGCCCGGATCATGTCGGCGAGCGTGTGGGTAATGCGGGTCGGGTCGCGCCGGTCCGGGATCAGGCCGGCCAGCCGCTCGGCCAGCCCGAGGCGTCGCTCCGCCAGGGCCAGCAGCATGACGCCGCCATCCGAAGTGAGCCGACCGCCGTCAAAGGCGGCGGTGACTTTCTTGCGCCCGACGGCTGGAAAGCCGAAGCGCGGGACCGTATCGTTGACCATGGTGGGCGTGGCAGAGCGTGAAAAGCGAGGAGTTCGGTGTCAGCAACCAAACCCTACGCCGCTTCAGTGACTTAGGCCACGCCCGCTACCCACGAAGCACGCCCCCGGTGAATAAGACGGGCTAGCTTCATACCTCGCGATATGATGATGATCCACGATGGCGCAGGCAAGATCGCTCGGGTTGACCGAAGGTCCCCTTCGT
>CAXUNV010000646.1:2378-2611 GCA_964252355.1 uncultured Chthoniobacterales bacterium
GGTCACCTCAGATTTTGCCTTCCACGGACTCGCCAGCGGCCTTGGCGGCCCCGATCTCATACCAGGGGAACCGCTTCATGGCCTCCGCCATCATCTTCACTGTGGGCGTCTCATAGGCCCGCGCAACAGACCTGACGCGGTGGCCCGTGATGGCGTCGCTGATGCGCTCAGGGATGCCAACCTCAAGCGCCTTGGTCTTCCATGTGTGGCGCCATCCATGGTCGGGCTGCACC
>CAXUNV010000647.1:0-2607 GCA_964252355.1 uncultured Chthoniobacterales bacterium
GCGCGGCGGCGCCGCCCGGGCCCGGCCCGGCACAGCTGCAGCACCAAGCCACCCCCCAAGCCGCCCAAAACGCGCGCGTCCAAACGTCGCTGGTGCCGTTTTTTTGCATGGATCCCGACGCGTAACCGAGCCTTGCTGAGGAGTTTCTGTCAAGGATTTCCACTTGACCGCGATATTCAAACGCGCATCATGACGCCCTGATTGTCTGGCCTTAACCCCTCCGATAATCGGCGATCAACATGCTAGGAGACGTCAGTGCAATTCTTTGGACGATCTGTTACTTCACGGTGGTGCTGGGCCTCTCGGCTTACGGCCTGCACCGATACTTCATCATTTACCTCTACTTCCGGAACCGGCACCGCCGGCCGGCGGCGGCGCAGCGCTTCGCGCGCCTGCCCCGGGTGACGGTGCAGTTGCCCATCTTCAACGAGATCTACGTCGTCGAGCGCCTCCTGCGGGCCGTCAGCAGTTTGGATTACCCGAAGGAGTTGCTCGAAATCCAGATCTTGGACGATTCGACGGACGAAACGCGCGAACTCACCGCGCGCGAAGCCGCGCGGCTGCGCGCGCAAGGTTTTGACGCCGTGGTGTTACGGCGTGCCGACCGGACGGGCTTCAAGGCCGGCGCCCTCGACTTTGGTCTGCAACACGCCAAAGGCGAGTTCTTGTTCATCTTGGACGCCGACTTCGTCCCGCCGCGGAACATCCTCAAGCACACGGTCCAACACTTCACCAACCCTGAAGTCGGCATGATCCAAACGCGTTGGGGGCACATCAACCGCGGCTTCTCCGCCCTGACGCGGGCGCAAGCCATCCTCCTTGACGGCCACCTCGTGCTTGAGCAGACCGCGCGCAGCCGCACGGGCCGCTTCTTCAACTTCAACGGCACCGCGGGGCTCTGGCGCAAAACCTGCATCATCCAGGCCGGGGGATGGCAGCACGACACCTTGACCGAAGACCTCGACCTTTCCTACCGAGCCCAGCTCCGAGGTTGGAAGTTCGTGTTTCTGGCCGACATCGTCACGCCGGCCGAGCTGCCGGTCGACATCGATGGCTTCAAATCCCAGCAGCATCGGTGGGCGAAAGGTTCGATCCAGACGTGCAAAAAAGTGCTGCCGCGCATTTGGACGAGCCGCTTGCCGCTTTTCATCAAGCTGGAAGCCACCGCCCACCTCACTTCCAACTTCGCTTACCTGCTACTGGCGTTTCTCTGTTTCCTGCTGCACCCCTCCTCCAGCAGCGCCGCGCCCACCGGAGGATGGCTGCGCTCAGTGCTGGTCGACCTGCCGATCTTCGTCGCGACCACGTTCTCGGTGACGATCTTCTACCTCTGTGCCCAGCGTGAGCTTTACCCGCGGGCGTGGAAACGCGAGATCTGGTTTTTCCCTTTCGTCCTGGCCCTCAGCATCGGGCTTTCCATCAACAACGCGCGTGCGGTGCTGGAAGCGATTTTCAACCAGCGCTCGGAGTTCACCCGGACGCCAAAGTACGGCATCGTCCGCGCCGGCGACCAATGGCGCCAAAGCAGGTATTCGGCCCTCCGTACCCTCATCCCGATCGTCGAGCTTTTGTTTGCGATTTATTTCAGCTACTTCGTCGTTAGCGCTTTTCAGAACCGGGAATTTCTGTCAGTACCGTTCCTCATGTTGTTTCAGGGTGGGTTTGCGTACGTTGCGATCAGCTCCATCTGGCAGAGGCTCGGCCGTTTGGGCTGGGCCAGCCGGGACATCTCCGTGGCTTGAGACATGTTTAGGCGAGCGGCGGCGTTCATAGGTCTGGCGTGCGCAACGACCGGCCTCGGCTGGGGCCAAGGCCCGGCCACCACTCCGAACGCCGGACCGGCGCCGACCACGGCCGCGCCGCTGGCGGCTGCTCTCGCGCCGTCACCCGCGGTCGCCCCGCCTCAGGTCAACGTGGTGATCAGCGTGCCGGACCAAAAGCTGGCCGTGTTGGTCAATGGGAAGGTTTCGCGCGCTTACAAGGTCTCCACTTCCCGTTACGGTGAGGGCGATTCTCTGGGTAGTTGGCGCACCCCGCTCGGGCATTTGGAAATCGCGAACAAGATCGGGGGTGCGGCTCCGACGGGAGCGGTCTTTAAAGGTCGGCAATTGACCGGCGAGGTGCTCTCGCCAAATGCCCCCGGGCGTGATCCGATCGTCAGCCGGATCATTTGGTTGCGGGGCATGGAACAGAACAATCGCCACGCGTACCAACGCTGCATCTACATTCACGGCACGCCCCAAGAGACCTTCCTGGGCCGAAAGGCGAGCTTCGGCTGCATCCGCATGCGGTCGGCCGACGTGGTCGAGATTTACAACTACGTGAACGTCGGAACCGACGTCGCCATCCTGGAAAAAACGTTGTCGCAAGCTGTTCGGGAGGCGCGCGAAGCGTCAAAGGGCGCCTTGGCCCGCAACACGGTGGCCAAGGTCGCGTCGGCTCCGGCTCCCGCGCCTGCCCCCACGGGCGTCAAGGCGAGCTACTCTTCGCCCCGGTTGACGAGCGTGACCACGCCGCCAGCGGGCCCCGGTTCCACGGGCGTGCGGACCGATTCGGTCCATTAAGGGCGTTTGGGCGCCGCAGACGCAGGGGTGCTGCGCGAATGCG
>CAXUNV010000648.1:0-2602 GCA_964252355.1 uncultured Chthoniobacterales bacterium
CTTTCTATGAAGGCAGGCCCGATCCAGGCGACCCCAACCAACTCGTCAGCTTCGGCACCAGTGGCCACCGCGGCACCAGCGCCAACGCGACGTTCACCGAGACCCACATCCTGGCCATCACCCAGGCCATCTGCGACTACCGTCGCCAACAGGGCATCACGGGGCCGCTGTTCATGGGGAAAGACACCCACGCACTTTCCCGGCCCGCCGAGCGCGCCGCCCTGGAGGTGTTGGCCGCCAACGGCGTCGAGACCTTCGTCCAGCGAGATGACGGCTTCACGCCGACGCCGGTGGTTTCGCGCTCGGTTTTGGTCTACAACCGCGGGCGGGCGGCTGATCTTGCCGACGGCATCGTCATCACGCCTTCCCACAACCCACCCACGGATGGTGGTTTCAAGTACAACGGCACCAACGGCGGTCCGGCCGACACCGACGTCACCGGGGTCATCCAGAACCGCGCAAACGACCTGCTGCGCGCGGGCAACAAAGGCGTCCGCCGCACGCCCTTCGAGACGGCCCTCAAGGCGCCCACCACCCATCAGGAGGATTTCGTCGGACCGTACGTGGAAGACTTGGCCAGCGTGATCGACATCGAGGCGATCCGCGGCGCCGGCGTGCGGGTTGGCATCGATCCGCTCGGCGGTGCTTCCGCGGCGTACTGGCAGCCGGTGGCCGAACGGTACGGGCTCAACCTGACGGTCACCAACCCTGCGCTGGACCCAACCTTCGCGTTCATGCGGGTGGACCACGACGGGAAGATCCGCATGGATTGCTCCAGCCCGTATGCCATGGCCGGCTTGGTCGAACTTAAAGATCGCTTCGACGTCGCGTTCGGGAACGATCCCGACGCCGACCGGCACGGCATCGTCACACCGTCAGCCGGGTTGCTGAATCCTAACCATTACCTCGCGGTCGCCATCCGCTATCTCCTAACCTACCGCCCCGAGTGGCCGTCGGGCGCGGCCGTGGGCAAAACGCTCGTCAGCAGTTCGCTGATCGATCGAGTGGTGGCCAGCCTCGGCCGGACCCTCTGGGAAGTGCCGGTCGGGTTTAAGTGGTTCACGCCCGGCTTATTCGATGGCACCTGCTGCTTCGGGGGTGAGGAGAGCGCGGGGGCAAGCTTTTTGCGGCGCGACGGGCAAGCCTGGAGCACGGATAAGGATGGCCTCATCCTCGGGCTGCTGGCGGCCGAGATCACCGCGCGGACCGGCAAAGATCCCGGCGTGCACTATCAGGAGATCAGCGCCCAGTTTGGCACGCCTTACTACACCCGCATCGACGCACCCGCCACGCCCGAGCAGAAAAACCTCCTGAAGCGGCTTTCACCCGACGCGGTCACCGCGACCGAACTGGCCGGCGAACCGATCACGGCGAAACTAACCCGGGCACCCGGGAACGACGCCCCCATTGGGGGCCTGAAGGTGGCTTCGGCCAGCGGTTGGTTTGCCGCGCGGCCTTCCGGGACGGAAAACCTCTACAAGATCTACGCCGAAAGCTTGAAGGGCGCCGAGCACCTTCAGGCCACGGTGGAAGAAGCCAGGGAAATTGTCAGGGACGCCCTCAACGCGGGTTAAGGAGCTCCGTTCGCGGCGCGCTCTGCAAAAAAACGACCAACCGCCAGCAGATAGCCGAACGTCAATTGTCACCAATACCCCCACACATGAAAACTGATAGAAAAAGCATCCCCGTCGCCGGCGACGGCCGGAGCGTTCCCTCGCAAGGAGGGGGCGGCAGCGGGCGCATGTTCGTCACCGATGACGGGCAGAACGTCCTTTTCACGTTCATTCTCGTCGTCTCGTTGTTCGCCCTCTGGGGCTTCTGTAATGGGATGATCGACGTCATGGACCGGCATTTTCAGGAAGTGCTTCACCTAAGCTTGTCGCAGTCGGCTTGGGTGCAATTTGCCCATTACCTGGGCTACTTCCTCATGGCGATGCCCGCGGGTTACCTGGCCACCAAGCTCGGCTATAAGGGCGGCATCATCTCCGGGCTGCTGATCGTGGCGGCCGGCGGGTTCTGGTTTCTCGCGGCGACGCGCATCGCGGAGTTTTGGGCCTTTCTTCTCGGTGTCTGTCTCATCGCCGCGGGGCTAACCTTCTTGGAAACCATCGCCAACCCGTACACGACGGTGCTGGGCGCGCCGAGGTACGGCGCCACGCGCATCAACCTCGCCCAATCGTGCAACGGCATTGGTTGGATGCTGGGCCCGATCGCCGGCGGGTATTTTTTCTACTCCAAGGACGCTGCGGGAGAGAGCACGGGCAGCGAGACGCTGTGGGTTCCGTATTTCGCGATCGCCATCGTGGTTCTCGTCCTGGCGGTGATTTTCTTTTTTGCCAGGGTCCCGGACATCAAAGCGGAGGACGACTACCACATCGATGACGCGGCGGCGCCCGGAACGACCCGGTCCATCTGGTCTCATCCGCACTTCGTGCTGGCGGTGGTGGCGCAGTTTTTGTACGTCGCGGCGCAGGCCGGCATCTTCAGCTTTTTCATCAACTACATCACCTCACAGGTGCCGGAGATCCCAACCGCTTGGGACGCGGCGGTGCATGAGAAAGGCGGCCTGCTGAAAAGCATGCTGGACAGCATGACCGAGATC
>CAXUNV010000649.1:0-1708 GCA_964252355.1 uncultured Chthoniobacterales bacterium
GGAACCCCGAACCCGGCACCCCGAACTCACCCCCCACCCCGCAAGCTCGGAAAAACTTGGCAGACCTCCTCGACCGTTGGTCGGCGCACCTCGAGCACCGTCAGTTCGCGCCGGCGACCGTTGAGCTCCGGCGACAGGTGTGCCCCGGGCCTTTGCCCGAGCAACGCGCGGCCCAACGGCGAATTGTACGGCGTCGGCACCAAGTCGCCCTCGTCCGGAAGGTGGTGGTCCCGCGCCCCGGCGATCAAGAATTGGTCACGTTCGTCTCCGGACAAGACCGTCGCCACCGTCCCGAGCTCGACGGTCTCGGCGGCCGGCAGGTCTGGCGTCGCCCACGTCAAAGGGTCTACCAGCGTGTGGCCGCAGTCGATCAAGTCGTTCATCTCGCGGGTAAGGCGCCGCTGGATCCGGCCCATGGTCCGGAACTTCTCCTTGGCCGCCTGGTAAGGCGCGTTTTCGCTCAGGTCGCCGTCTAACTTGGCGATTTTGGCCTCGCGCATCGCCTCGTTCTTCTGGGAGACGGTGTCCTCGAAGCGCTCCCCCAAAGCCCAAGCGCTGACGGTTGAAAGGATGATCTTTTCAGGCATGACCGGCGGTTAACCTGCACCTTCCCCTGGGACAGTCCACCAAAGGGTGCCGCCAACCTTTCGTTGCGGGAGGCGTCGGCGCCTTCGGTGAATGGCCGCCTTTTCCACGCGCCATTACCCTTGCGTCATGCGCAAAGCACCTTGCACACTCCCGGCCACCTCGGGTAATTCTCCGGCGTGAAACGCACCTTTCTCTTTGCCGCTTCCCTCTGGTTAACCGCCGCCGGGTTCGCCCCGGCCGCCACCTCGGCCAGCCCCGCCGTCTCACCCGGTTCGGGCGACCTCACCAGCCTCGTCCGAGAAACGCAGAAGATGCAGGATGACGCCGATCACATCTGCATGTCCTGGTGGATCCCGACCGAGTACTGGGAACGTTCCTTCGCGCAAAATCCTCAGGTCACCCCGCAGCAAAAGGACGACATGCTCAAAACCTTGGCCAAGTACACCTTGGTCGCGGTGGTCGACGCCAAAAAGGGCGGCTTGGCCATGCTGGATTACGCGCCGAAGGACGACGTCATCGCCAATACCAAAATCACCGCCCCCAACGGCAAGACGTACAATTCGTTGCCGCCTAACGACCTCACCCCGGCTGCGAAAAACCTTTTCTCCATCCTTCAGCCGCTGATGGCCAACATGTTGGGCCAATTCGGTCAGAACCTCACCTTCGTGGTTTTCCCCGGCCAGGATTCTGCCGGCAAGCGGTTGGTTGACCCGTTGGCTCCTGGCAAACTGATCGTGAGCGCCAATGGTCACCCGTTGAGCTACCGCCTCCCGCTCGGCAGCCTCCTGCCGGAAAAGACCTGCGACACCTGCGGCGAACATTTCCCGGGCAACTACAACGTCTGCCCGTACGACGGCACGAAGCTGAAGTGAGTTAACGCCGCACTTCAAGTTCCGCACCTTGGCTCACGTGGAGCGCCGCCGCCGCGTTCTCACCGTTGCGCGCGGCCTCCATCCATCCCTCGGCATCCTCGAAGGCGACCCAAGCGCCGGCGGGCACATCGGAGAAATTCGTGCCCCAAAGCACGTCGGCCACGCCGCCTTCGCCCTGCAGGGTAAACCGCGTCGCTGGTTTTATCCCCAAACGTTCCAAGTCGGCGCGCGTCAGTGTCAGCGCCAAG
>CAXUNV010000649.1:1775-2600 GCA_964252355.1 uncultured Chthoniobacterales bacterium
GCCCCCCAACACCCCGCGCCGACGGTCGGTGCCGTCGCTGGGTGCGTCCCGTCGGCGGTTTCGGGCAACGGTTCCCCTCCCGCCACCGCCCGTGCTAAAGCCGTGAACGCGGCCAGCAGTTCCGCCCCGTTCACGTTCATGTGCCCGGGACGCCGCACCAACCAGAAGGACGGCGGGGGATGCCGCGAGAGGTGTTGTCGGCAGAATTCCTCGGTGCGCTGACGCTCGCTCTCGTTGGTGAGGAAGAGCAACGCTGGGGCGGGCGGACCCGTGCTTTCTTCAGAAGTAGCCGCCGGTTCCAGCAAGTCGGTCGCGGCGTCCACGCCCAGCACGCCGCCAAACGCTTCGGGATGCTGCCGCGCCAAGCGCACCCCGATCGTGCCGCCCATCGAATCTCCACGCAGCAGCGCGGACGACAACGGGCCGAAACGTTCCTGCACCCACGCCCAAAGACGGTAGACGTCCTCCGTGCCTTCCGTCACCGCCATGCCGGTCTTGCGGTAGGACGTTGAAGCAACTAGGTAACCGCGGTCGAGCAACGCCTTCCAGAACGGTTCTACGGGGTCGATTTCCGCCGGGTTGGGGAAGCCTTCCGGCCGGTACCCGTGCGCGTAGAACAAGGCTTTCCCGGCGTACCCATCCGGCACGAAGACGGCGTACGCGGCCCCGCCGAGTTCCCCGGTGATCACCCGGGGTTCACCGGCCCGGCTTGGCCGCGGTGCCGCCATTAAGACCAGGAACGCGGTCGCCGCGAGCGTCCACGCGCACGCCGGACCGCCTCCGACCAAGCACGATATTCCTCTAGCCCAGTACCGGCAGGTCATC
>CAXUNV010000650.1:0-2592 GCA_964252355.1 uncultured Chthoniobacterales bacterium
CCAGGACCATCGCGGGGTTTTGCCCGCCCCGCCTTCATTCCAGGCCGGCGGTGTCTCGCGAGACGCCTCTTGCCCTACCTTCCGGCTGCCGGACCGCCTCCCCTTACCGAACATTTGGCGGTGGACGCGCCTCCTTGACAATCCGCTTGATTGTTGGGGGCCTGCGCGGAATGCTCGGGCGAGCATGCAGGCCAGTTACGACGTCGCGGTGATCGGGGGCGCGATCGCGGGTGCCTCCACCGCTTTGCTGCTGAAACGTCAGAACCCCGGTCTGCGGATCCTTATCCTGGAAAAGACGACGGAGTTCGACCGCAAAGTGGGCGAGTCGACCAGCGAGGTCAGTGCTAGTTTCTTGAGCCGCGTGCTCAACCTCGGCCAGCATCTCGGCCACGAGCAACTCACCAAAACCGGGTTGCGCTTCTGGTTTTGCCAATCGTCAGAAGATCCGTACGAACGTTGCGCGGAAGTCGGGCCGAAGAATCAGACGCGCTTGCCCACCTTCCAGCTCGACCGGTCCAAGCTGGATGCAGCCGTGCTCGACAAAGCATCGCGGGCCGGGTGCGACCTCTGGCGTCCGGCCAAGCTGCAGGAGCTGCATCTGGAGGGGGCGGGCCGCAACCGACTGACCGTCCGGCTTGATGAGGAGACCCGCAGCGTCACGGCTGCCTGGGTCGTCGACGCGAGCGGCCGCGCGGCGACGATCGCCCGCAAGCTGAAGCTGTTCCGACCGCTCGAAGATCATCCTACCAATGCCGTTTGGGCGCGGTTTAAAGGGACGGCCGACCTCGACGGCGAGGGCGTCTGGGAAGAAAGCCCGGCGTTCGCGCAATCCTGCTGGGCGATGCGCCAGTGGGCCACCAACCACCTGATGGGTTACGGCTGGTGGTGCTGGATCATCCCGCTGAAAGGCGGGGACTTCAGCGTCGGTCTGGTCTACGACCGCCGGATCTACGAACTGCCGCCGGGCCCAAATTTGGCGGCGCGGCTCCGCGCGCACCTTCTCTCGCACCCGTTGGGCCGCCGCTTGTTCACCGACGCGCGCCACATCGAGAACGACGTGCGGGCGTACTCACAGCTGCCGTTCTACAGCGAGCGCGCCGCGGGCGACGGTTGGATCTTGGTGGGAGACGCCGCCGGCTTTTTGGATCCCTTGTACAGTCCGGGCCTCGATCTGGTCTCCTTCACCGCGAGTGCGGCCGCCGACATCATCGGCGAAGCGCTCGCAGGCAAGGAGGTGGGGACCCGTCTGGCGGGCTACGCCGCGTCGTACCGCGAACAGTTCCTGACGTGGTACCGCGGCGTCTACAAGGACAAATATTATTACCTGGGTGACGCCGAACTCATGACGATCGCCTTCCTCCTCGACGTGGGCGCCTACTTCATGGGCCCGGTGAGGCAGGTTTACGACGCCTGCCCGAAACGGTACCAGACGTTCCCTTACGCCGGCCCGGTCGGACGTGCGGTTGGCGGGTTCATGGCCTTTTACAACGCACGCTTGGCCGCCCTCGCCAAACGGCGCGTGGCCGCCGGTGTCTATGGTCGCGCCAACCTAGACCGGCGCGTTCTGTTGCCGGGGTTCAGCCCCGACGCGTCTACGCTAAAATTCATCCGCTTGGGCCTTCGCAAATGGCTCCGCGCCGAATGGCACAACCTTTTTCTGCAGATCCCGAAACCCCTTCCCGCGGTTTCGACCCAAGACGGCTCGGCCGTCGCGGCGGCGTCTTAAAACCGTCGACCTGGCGGCGGGCGGTTCGCGCCGGCCTTGCGCGCGCGGGTTCCACGGGCGTCCGGCCCGCCGGCGCGAAAGGCGTGCGACGCAAGGTGCCCGCGCCGTTTAGCCAAGCTTTTTAGATTCGTATTATGCCGAAAGACTTTCAGCCCACCATCGACGCGCTACGCCAGCTCATCGACAAAGCCAAAGCCGGGCGCCTGACCGGCCCGGACGAACAAGCCGGGACCGGCGCGTTCCGCGACCTCGTGTTGGCTGGCGGTAAGGCGTTGGGGGCTGCGCTCGACCTCGTGGCGGAGTTGCCCTGGTACCTTCCCGTCAACGGCACCGTGGAGGCTTGGCCCCAGCTCACGCCGGCGCGCAAACGGGCATTCCTGACCGCTTTGAAGCCGCTCACGGCCGAAAACGTGCTGCGTATGCGCCTCAGTATCGCGCGCGGCCTCTTCAAGGTTGACCCGGAGAGTGCGTTTAAGCTGATCGTCAACACGCTCGCAGAGATGCGCAAAGGGGGCACGCTCAGCCCGCGAGACCGGGTCACCGTCGCCAGCGTGCTCATCGGCAAGACCAAGCCATGGCTGCTGCAACTCGACTTAACCCAGGGCAAGGCCGCGGACGTTAAGCTTTTGACCGAGAGCGCGTTAGAAGGTTGCATCGCCGCGAGTCCGCCGGCGGCCCTCGCCGTTTTGGAGTGGGTCAAAGGGCATGCCGCTTGGGCCGACCTGCCCGAAGCAGCGCGCGCGGAGTTCGCCCGCACCCTGGGCAGGTGGGGCGCCCGTTGGCAGAAGGCCGTCGTCACGCTGGACCTGCCTGAAGACATGCGGCAGGCGGTCACCGCCGCCTTGCGCGCCAGGGCCACTGAACCC
>CAXUNV010000651.1:0-2584 GCA_964252355.1 uncultured Chthoniobacterales bacterium
ACCCGGCCCGCCGAGCGGAGCAACGTCGACGAACAACGGCTGCGGGGCGGTTTGAGCCGGTGGGGAACGACCTTGGCGGCACCTCAGGGTTGTTCAAGCCCGGCTCCGACCAGCCTGCAGGCTCTTGCAGGCGTTGGCAGCGCCCTCGGGCAGGCCGGGGGTCAACGCCCCGCCGGGCCACCCGCGACTTCCGGCTCGGAACCTCGAACCCCGAACGCGGAACTCCCGTTACGGCGTGGCTGGTGCCGGGGGTGGCAAAGGCGAGGGCCGCGGCGTCTGCATCTGGACGACAAAAGTGCGGCTCAGGTGATCGTGCCAGGCGTTACGTTCCGGATCGAAGAGGATCCAAAGGAAACCGAGCCCCAAGGGCAACAGCGACAGCAAGCTCCCCAAAGCGCGGACGAGCGACGTCGAAACGTCGCCGCTCAGGGGCGTGCCGTCGCCTTTGATCACGTGGAGCCGCAGGGCCATGCCCCCGAGCGTGGTGCTCCGCCACGCGTACATGCCGAACCGGTACAACACCCACGTCGGGATCAGCACGCGGGTTAGCCCGAGGGAAAAGAGGATGGAGAAGACCACCGCCAGATCAATGAGGTTGGCCACCAACCTCGGCCAAAACGTGGCGCGGGGCACCGCCATCGCCGACGGCAAGAGTTCGCCCGGGTCCGTCCGACGCGGCGCGGCGGCCGCGTCCGCGGGCGGGTGCTGCACCGGTTCGGCGAGGTGGGCGCCCTGGTTCTGGCGGGCGCGGGAAAGGTCCAGCAAGTAAAGCGCGAAGGCGCCGAGGCCACCCAGGAAAACGAGCGAACCCGCCAAAAACCCGATGACCGGGATGCAGTAGAGGACCCACAGCACGGCGGCCCCGCAGGCGATCTGCAGCAGGTTGACGTGCGGCCGCTCACCCAGGCGCGCCACCAACCGGCGGCCGACGGCTTGAAAGATGGCCGCGTTGCCCACCAACGCCAAGACCAACACCGCGGCCAGGAGCACCGGGATGGCGACGATGCCTACCACGGTCAACAGCAGCAGAAAACAGAGCAGGGCCGTGCCCGGCACGATGGCGATGCCGGCCAGAAACGACGCCGGCGCGCGCCCTTCCAACACCTGGGCCGTGCCGTCAAGCACCCCAGGGCAAATCACGCCGAGCGCCAAGCAGAACGCGAGGACTCCCAGGGCCATCGACCACGACCAGAAATCGCCCGGGGACATCGGCCGGAAGAAAAGCACCGTGGCCGAAAACCACCGTCCCAATGCGTCAATCGAGCCGCGCGGCAGCACGTCGACGCTCGTACGGCTCCCGTTGACCGATGCCCCGTTGTAACGGTCGATCGCCGAGCCGACCGAAACCAAGTCGCCGTTGATCGTGCAACGGTTATCCAGACGAATCGTCGAAATCACGCACGACACGTCGCCGTTGACGGTTCCCGAGATCAGCCCGCGGGCCCCGACCAACGCCAAGTCGCCGTTGATCGTGCCCCGGATGTCAACGCCACCGTTCACCACCACCACGTCGCCGTCCACCGACTCTTCCCGTTCGACGACGAGATCCCGGCCGATGACGACCAATTCCTGCTTGTTGGTGTGCCCGTGCCGACGTGGTTCCAAGGCCAGACCGCCAGGCGGGGGATGCAGTGGCGGCGGCGGTGACGGCGGGATTTGGGGGACCGCCTGCATGCCGTCCGCCGAGCCGAAGGTGAGCAGAAGCGCCGCGAAAAGCGCACGAATCATGGTTGCAGACGGGAAAGCCGGTCCCCGGCGGCGGCAGCGGCGACGCAAAGGGAGTAGCTCGTCAACACTAACACCGTCAGGATGAGGATGGCCGGCACGTGGTAGACTTGGGCCTGCCACAGCGCCGACCAAGCGGCGGTGGCGAGCAGACCCAACGTCTTTGCGAGCGGCGCCTCGCTCAAGGTTTCGCTGGCGACCGTCAGTGGGTTGAGCAACACCAACAGCACGGCAACGGCCAGGGCGAACCCCAGGACGGCCGTCCGTACCGTCGGCAGCGCGAGGCGACGCCAACGCGCGAACCGGGTCTGCTCCCGGCGGCGCACCTCGGTCATCACCTTTGGCAGCACGGTGTCGGGCGCCTCCAAATCCGGCAACGCCTTGAGCTCCGCGCTCAGCCAGTCCTCGCTTGGCTCAACCATCGTTCCTTTGCAATATCGTTTTTAGGGTTTCGCGTCCACGGTGGATGTCTGTCTTCACCTTCGAAAGCGAAACCCCGAGTTGCCGCGCGATTTCGTCGTAGGAGAGGTCGTGGAAATGCAGCAGCACCAGCGGCACCCGTTGGGCATCGGGCAGTTTGGCCAGCGCGTGTTCCACCATCTCCCGACGATCGCGGCCGGTGTCGGGCGGGCTGGCCGGTTCCGGGGCTTGTTCGTCCTCGGAAAAGAAACGCCAACGCGCGCGGTAACGGTTGAGGTGGTTGATGGAAAGGTTGGTGGCCACGGTTTTCAGCCAGCCGCCCGCGGTCTCGCTGTGGGAGAGTTCCCCAAAACGTTGGTAGGCCTTCAGGAAAACCTCCTGCGCGATGTCTTCGGCGTCAGCGTGGTTGCCCACGATGCGGGCCGCCACGGAAAAGACC
>CAXUNV010000652.1:0-2581 GCA_964252355.1 uncultured Chthoniobacterales bacterium
CTACGGGACGGCGTGAGGCGGCCGCATCGACCTAGCCTCGACGAGAAGCCCCACACCTTCCCTCCGCATCCTGCCATGCCCACGACGTCTCCAAACGTACCCGCGCCGACGGACGACCCCGGCGCGCTCCTCGTCCGGTTGGTGCAGTCGAGCTGGGAGAGGCTTGGCCGCACCTGGCACGGACTGCGTAGGGAGCTGGGCAGCGCGGCCGCCGCGACCGCGATCGAATTGGAACGCGAAACGCGCGGGCTTGAGTTTGCCCTCTCCCACCCCAGGATCGCTGCGGCGATCGCCAATCCGCTCAGCGACCGCACGCTGGACGCCGACGCGCTCCGTCTTTCGGAGCTCAGCTCGGTGCCGGTGGTGACGCCTGACGACATACCCGGGGCAGAGGACGTGCAGATCGCCGCGGAGCTTAGCCCCTCACAGGCGCGGGTGCTGATGCGGGAACCCGAGGTCGCGGCGTTCCGCCAAGTCATCTGGCAAGGCTCGATCGTGGCGCGGTTCGGGCGGGAGATCGCGGAGCAGGTGGGCGCCTTGCCCAACGGTCTCGACGCTGGGACCGCGCAAAGGATTGTGACCGTCGCAGCCGACGGGTTCAAACGCCTTGGCGACCAGGGACAACGTTATCCCGGCGGACCGGAAAACGGCGGCGTCGTCCGCACCGTCGTCGACCTGCTCAACAACGATTTGGCGCGCAACTTGTTTTCACCCGGCGAGGGGCTCTCGCCCAGGGAAGTGGCTGCCCGAGCGGTTGCCTACTTCCACGCCCACGGTTTTTATGTGCAAGCGCCTCAGCCCGACGGGGGCGCACGGGTGACGCTCCACCGCATCTCCAATGACCAACTGGCGCGGTACCGACGCCTTTTGGCGGGCGTCGACGAGAACGGTTACAGGCCAGACGCGCAGACCTCCCCGAACCCGGAGAGGCAGGAAAGGGACCTTGGCGAGGGTCCGCGACGCCGTCCCAGCTTGGCCCGGGCGCGGCTCGCGCAACTCCGCGCCGAGGAGGCCACGGCCGCCTCCGGTGACGTTGCCCGGCGCGTTTAACCAGGGCGGAAAAACCGTTTCTGGTTTCGAGGCCCTGGTCTCTCGTCCCTGGTTGGGGAGTCTTGGTACGGCGTTTGGCCCGCCGTCCCGACCCGGCCGCGAAAGGGCTTGCTTTGTGGAACCCTGACACTTACCTATTTTTCTTAACAACCCTCGCCAGCGAACCGCGTGGAGACGTTCTCCATGGCACCCCGCTGCCTCCGCGCGCCTCACCCTCTCTTTTCCGTCATGGCCACTCCCGAAGACACCACCGGCAACGACCTTGTTAACCTTGCGCGATCGGCTTGGCGCCGTTTCGAAGGCGCGGTGGGCACCGCGGTGCAAGGCACCGTCGACGGCGTTCATGCGGCCGGGATCGAAGCGAGCCGCCAGGTTCTCTACGCCGAGCTCATTGCCCGGCACCCGCGGATCGCGTGGGCCGCCGCCAACCCGCTAAACGAGGACTCACTCAGCAACGTCGCCATCCGGCTCGCCAATCTGGATAGTCCCGAGAGGCTGCCGCAACCCGGCGATCCCGGGGCCGACCCGGCGTCGGACGTCGCCCACGACCCCATGGTGATGACCGAACCGGAAGTGAAGGCGCTCCGGCATTTCACTTGGCAGCTCGTCACCGCTTCTCGCTACGGGGAGAAACTGGCCGAGGAGATGGGCAACGCCCACGAAGGCTTCGAAGCGGCGGACGCTGAGACGGTCGTGAATAAGGCGCGGGAAGGGTTGGACCTGTTGGGCGGAAAACCGGTTCGGATCAAGGGCGGCGCCGAAGGCGAGGACGTGGCCAGCTCGACGGCCGACCTGCTCAACAACGATTTGGCGCGGCGTTACGCGTCCGAAAACCGACGCCCGCTCACGCCCAAAGAGGCAGCGTTCTGGGCGGTAAACTACTTCAAACTGTTCGGGCTGTACGTCCGGACGCCTCAGCCCGACGGGAGTTACCTTTTGCAACAGCGTCGTCTCTCCGCCGAGAAAGCGGAGGCTTACCTGGGCCTGCTGCAAAAGGTGGACAACAACGGCTGGCGTCCCGACCAGCAGAACCCGTGGGAACCTCGGCAGAGCTCGGCGAAACCAGACGAGCGCTTGACGGCCAGCGGCGCGCCCTCGCCTGCCCACGAGCGGTTGGCGCAATTGCAGGAAAAGCCCGTGGAGCAGCGCGCCGGTCATCAGATCAGTCGTCGGCCTGCCTTTTGGTAGATGGCAAGCTCGTCGCCGCCGCGGAAGAGGAACGCTTCAACCGGATCAAGCACGCCAAACCGGCGCATCTCTTCGTTGGTTGGCACGACGAAGCCCACGACCAAGAACCGGAGGTACGCCAAAAGGAATTGGCTCGGGCGCAGGTCCTGTTTGCGGAGTAGGACGGGTAAGCTGACGCGGCTTGAAGGGGGAGCGCGGCCGCGGGATTAAGGCGGCCTTCGTCGGAAAGGTTGGTAGGGCAAGGCGAATTCTACGAGGCGCCGCCGGGTTGAAACGACGGTGACGCGCGCGGCACGGATGTTTCGCGCCGGTGGCAGACGGGGGCGTCTACCCCCGCCCGCCG
>CAXUNV010000653.1:0-2575 GCA_964252355.1 uncultured Chthoniobacterales bacterium
AGCGCGCCGCCGTGCTTGTAGGCTTGGGGCAGGTCGGCGGTCGTCTCCGGGGGCGGCCCGTGATAGTCCGGCCCCACCGTGCAGCCGGCCCAAAGCCAGGTCACCAGGAGCAGGCACCCCCGCCAAAGGCGCACGCGCGTGAGAGGTTGCGTGCGCGTCATTGCACCACGCCCAAGGCCGGCTTTTCGGATCCCTGCAGGATCGGGGTCGGGCCCGGGTTGACCGCGTTCTTCCCGCTGATGTCGATCGTCGGCTCCGTGGAAAGTCCGGGCACGATCTTGTCGCGGTAGTCGCGGATGGAATCGGGATCAAAGATGATCTTCACCGGCACCCGTTGCACGATCTTGATGAAATTGCCCGTCGCGTTGTCGGGCGGCAGCAACGCGAAGTTCGACCCGGTCCCCGGCTGCAGGCTGTCGACCCGACCCGTGAACTTCTCGTGGGGCAACGCGTCGATCTTGATGGAGACCGGTTGCCCGACCTTGAGGTACTCGAGTTGGGTCTCCTTCAGGTTGGCCAAAATCCAGACGTCGTCCTCGACGACCGCCATCAACTGCTGGCCGACGCTCAGACGGTTGCCCGCCTCCACGGATTTGCGCGCGATGAAACCGTCGACCGGCGCGATGATTTCACAGTAGGAAAGCTGCAGCTTGGCGTCGGCCACGCTCGCGTCGTTGATCTCCACGTTGGCCTGCGACGTTTCCCGTTGCGCATGGGCGCTCTGCAGGTTCGCCTTCGACGATTCCAAGGTGGCCTTGCTCGCATCCAGGGTGGCTTTAGAGGCGTCATAGGCGCCGCGCGCCGCGTCGAAGTTGGCGCGGGTGGTGTCCACGTCCTGCTTGGAAACCGCGCGCAGGTCCTTCTGAAAAAGGCTGCTGTTACGGTCGTAGTTGATGCGCGCGATTTCGAATTGGGCGCCCGATTGCAGCACTTGCGCCTCCGCTTGGGCGACCTGCGCCTGGCGCTGCAGCACGTCGGCGTTGGCTTGGGAGACGGCGGCATCCGCTTGCGCCAATTGCGCCTTGGCCTGATCCAGTTGGGCTTGCGCCCGCTGGAGGGAGACTTGGTAGTCGCGCGGATCTAACCGCACCAGCGGTTGACCTGCCTTCACGTGATAATTGTCGTCGACCAACACCTCCCGGACCGTGCCCGCCACGCGCGAACCGATTTGGTGGGTGTGCCCGGCGACGTAGGCGTCGTCGGTTCCCTGGTGTTTCGAGGCGTAGAGGGTCACGTAGAGGTAGCCGGCAACGCCCACCACGACGAGGACCGCCGCGAAGATGGTTAGCCAGAGCACCCGCTTCTTTTTGCGCTTCGGGTCGTTCTGCTTGTCGCCTTTCCCGTCCTCCTTCTTCTCGTCGCCGCCCTTCTTTTCGTCCTTCTCACCCTCCTTTTTGCCGGACGACTCCTCTCCTTTGTTCCCCTTTTCACCTCCGTTCTCGCCTTTACCCCCGTTGCCCTTGGGCTCCTTTTCGTCCTTGTTCTCTTCCTGACCTGAACTCATGGGTTGCTCCCAAAAAGCGACGTCGAGCCAAAGTTTCGCGATTTCATAAATGTGTGCTGCCGCCGCGCCGTTGCGCTTCCCTTACGTCCGCGACTTGCCGGACGGTTGCCGCGCACCTCCGGCCACCCCGCCGGGCCTAACCCGGGGTGTCCGTTTGGACCCGCGATCGCCGGGATCCGGCGCGACCTTTGCCGGTCGCCGCTTGTCCGGGCGTGCCGTGGGCGGCTTGGCCCGCAAACCGTGCAACCCGTACAAGGAGAAATCGGCGATGTGGTCGGCCAGGGCGTGCACTTGCGCGGGGTTGAGGGTCATCTCCGGCCAGACGTGCTCAAGGATGTGGCGCGAGTGGAAATAGTGGACGCACTGGGCCAAGACGCTGTGGGCGGCAAACCGGGTGAGCTGATCGTCCGGCGGTCGGTCGAGGAGCGCCGCCACGATTTCGTGCAGGCAGTCGTGCGTGGGCCGCAGGACCGTGCGGACGACTTCGGGAAGAGCGTCGGTCGCTTGGGAAAGTTCCCGGGTCATCATCCGGTGCCCCCAGCTCGGGCGCCCCTCGCCAAAGAGGCGCTCGAGGAAGGCACGGACGAAAAGCCGCAGCCTTTGGTCGGCGGGCTGGTCCGCCCCGGCGCGGACGGTCTCCGCGAAACGCTCCTGGGCGAGCGCGTGGCGCACGGCGGCCACGTAAAGGCCCAGTTTGTCGCCGAAATGGTAATTGACGCTGGCGACGTTGGCCCCGGCGCGCCGGGTGATTTCGGTGACGGTGGCGGCCTCGAAGCCTGCGTCGGCGAAGATGGCGCCGGCGGCCTCCAAGAGGCGGCGGCGGGTCTCCTGAGCATCGGTGCGGGCGACGGGACGCGGCATGCGGCTTGGGCTGGAGCTTAGCGCACGAAATGCTTATTTCAAATGCACATTTAAAAAAGGCCGTCCGCACCCGGCGAACGCCGCTGACCCACAAAAAACCTCCCGCCACCGAGAGGCTCAAACTCTCGACCAGGTCGCGGTCGATCCACCCGCGCCGCCCACGGCCGCCTCGCCGGCGGGCTGGGTCGCGCGTCCCGCGCCGAGCCAACC
>CAXUNV010000654.1:0-1564 GCA_964252355.1 uncultured Chthoniobacterales bacterium
TTCGTCGCGCTGAAGGACGAGGGCCGTGCCTATGCCGAGCAGCTCGAGCGCGCCCGCACCGCCCTGCCGCCGAGCATCGTCCACATCGGCGTCGGCGGCTTCCACCGGGCGCACGAATGCGTCTACCTCGACGACCTGCACCAAAAGGAACTGCGGGCCGATTGGGGCATCCACGGCATGGGTCTGCTGCCGCACGATTCCCGCATCCGCGACGCCCTGCGTTCGCAAGACTGTCTCTACACCCTCGTCGAGCGCGACGCCGAGGGTGACCGGCCCCGCATCATCGGTGCGATCATTGGTTTCACGCACGCGCCGGACGATCGCGAAGCGGCCCTCGGGCGGCTCGCCGCCCCGGAGACGAAGATCGTGAGCCTCACCATCACGGAGGGCGGGTACTACGTGAACGCGGGCACCGGCAAGTTCGATGCCGAACACCCCGACATCCGGCGCGACCTGGAGCACCCCCACGAACCGTCCTGCTCGTTCGGTTATCTGTTGGAGGCGCTCGACCGCCGGCGCCGGCGCGGCCAACCGCCCTTCACGCTGCAGTCGTGCGACAACCTGCAGAACAACGGCGAGGTTCTCCGACGCACCCTCACCGCCTTCGCCGAGCTGCGGGATCCGGCGCTCGCCCGCTGGGTTGAGGAAAACGCGGCGTTCCCCAACAGCATGGTCGACCGCATCACCCCGGCCACCACCGACGAGCATCGTCAGCTTGTCCGGGAAAGTTTCGGCATTGCCGATGCTTGGCCCGTGATGACCGAACCCTTCAAGCAGTGGGTGATCGAGGACCACTTCACCCTCGGCCGGCCTCCGTACGAAGACGCAGGCGCCCAAATCACCACGGACGTGCTGCCGTACGAGAAGATGAAGCTGCGCCTGCTGAACGCCGGTCACCAAGCCATCGCCTACATCGGCATGCTCCTCGGCTACACCTACGCGCACGAAACCATGGCCGATGAGAGCATCCGGACCTTCACCCGCCGCATGATGGACGTCGACGTCACGCCGCTGTTGCCACCCGTCCCTGGCGTCGACTTGGAAGAGTACAAGGGCACCCTGGTCGAGCGTTTCTCCAACCCCGCCATCCGCGACGGCCTCATCCGTTTGGGCACCGAAGGTTCCGCGCGCATCCCGAAATTTGTGCTGCCGTCCGTGCTCGACGCGATCGAGCGCGGAAGTTCCCTCGACGACTTGGCCTTCACCGTCGCGACTTGGTTCCGTTACTTGGCCGGTACCGACGACGCCGGGAAAACCTTGCCTATCAACGACCCCTACGCCGAACGCTTGCAGGCGGCCGCCCGCGCCGGGAGCGAAGATCCCAAGGCCTTGTTCTCCCTGTCGCAGTTCTTTGACGAACGCCTGACGCGCGACAAGCGTTTCGTGGGCGCCGTCAGCGGCCATTTGGCCAACCTCTACCGGCGTGGCGCGCGCGAGACGCTCGACGCCCACGCGGGCAAACGCTCCGGATAAGGCGCGGCGCGTCGACGGGGCCGGGGGGGGGGGGGGGGGGGGGGGGGCGGCCGGGCGGGCGGGGCGGGGGGGGGGGGGGGGGGGGGGGGGG
>CAXUNV010000654.1:1574-2572 GCA_964252355.1 uncultured Chthoniobacterales bacterium
TCTTTGCACCGCGGGCAGGGGTAGGCGCCCGCCTTGCCGGCGGCGCCAAAACGGGCGGGACGCCCGCGCTCCCCTGGCCACTCCCGCGCGGCTCTTCTAAGGCTGACTCCGCTCCGGCGTCGAAGGCGACGTCCGAGACGACTTGGCCCAGGCGTCCTCAGCCCGGAAAGCCCGCTCGTAGACGCGGGCCAACACGGGTCGGGGACAGCCCGCGGCGTACAACGCACTCAGCAAAAGAAAGGCGCCCGTCGTGCGGTACCGGCCGTGCTGCCGGTAACGCCGGCTGCTGGTCCCGACGACTAATGGGAGCTGCCGTACCGGCCCAAGATGCCGCAAGGCGCGGTAAAAATCCGCATCCTCAAACAACGGCTGGAGCGGGAAACCGCCAGCTGCCCGAAACGCCTGCCGGGTGCAGAAGATGCCGTGGTCGCCGTAGGCGATTCCCGTCACGTCGACCGCCCAGTTGCCGAGCGCGTCGCTGACCCGAAGCAGCGGATCCCCTTCCGGAAAACGGATCCGAAAACAGCCGCCTACGGCCCCGCCGTCCAACGCCTTGGTGATGGCCGCAGCCCAACCCGCGGGTGGCCGGCAATCCGCGTGCAGAAACCAAAGGAACGCACGAGAGGACTCCCGGGCGCCGGCATTCTGTTGCAGGGCGCGCCCGCGCGGCGCGCGCAACGCACGGTCCGCCAGTTCACCAGCGACCCGACAAGTATCGTCGTCGCTGCCGCCGTCCGCCACGATGACCTCGACGCCGGGAGCCTCTTGTCGCAGCCGCTCGATCAACGGCGGCAACTGGGCCGATTCGTTCAGGGTCGGAATCACGACCGTCAAACGTTCACCCGACGGCTCGCCGGCAAGGATGATGTCTCTGGTTGTCGCCGTCAGCACACGTCCGGTTTTTCTCCCGCGCTCGAACTCCACAAGTCGATAGAACGTCTGCGAACCCCCAACCAGTTTTGAGGACATTTCCAATGTCGCCCCGTTCGGGACAGATC
>CAXUNV010000655.1:0-2552 GCA_964252355.1 uncultured Chthoniobacterales bacterium
GGTGGCAGGTAGCTCCAACACTCGCCGGTCGGCGAGTAATCTTCGCGCACGGTGCCCCACTGGCGCTCGGAGAGGTAGGGACCCCAACGGGTCCAGTTGGCGGTGCGGCGGGCGTCGGCGTCGAGGCGGGCGGTTTCGGGATCCATGGGGAGGGGGAAATTGGATCAATTGTATGAACTGCACCAATTGCAACAATCCCTTAAATTGATACAATTGGTGCCACTGTTCCAACTGAGGCGATTTCCCCCTCGCCGAGCAGCCGCTCCACGCGCAACGCTTCGCCGACCGACCACGCCTGGAACGGGCAACCCCGCGGGGCGTGAGGCGGATCGCCGTCGGCGATCTCGCTAAGGTGGCCGAGCCCGCACGCGCGCACGCCGGCCGCAAGCCACGGGGCCAAAAAGCGGGTCCGGGCGTCGGTGCGCACCTCGGCGGTGTCGCCGTGCACGCGCACCCAACCCTCAATGAACGGTCCGAGGAGGTAGGGCCAGACGGTGCCTTGGTGGTAGGCGCCGTCGCGCTGGACTTGGTCTCCACCGTAGCGCCCCATGTAACCGGGTTCACCTGGGGCAAGTGAGCGAAGCCCCACCGGGGTCAGCAACGTCCGTTCCACCACGTCGAGCACGGATCGCGCTTGGGATCGGTCGTCGATCGTCGGGAACGGCAGACCGCCCAAGGCGTAGAGCTGGTTCGGGCGCAGCCGGTCGTCATTTCGACCAGGCACGCCGTCAGCGTCGACCACGTCGTAAAGACAACCGCGGGTCTCGTTCCAAAACCTTTTCTGGAACGACGCCCGCGCCCGGTCGCGCAGCGCCTCCCAACGCCGGTCGGACCGGGCGCCCACCGTGAGCGCGTTGATCCAAAGCGCCTGCACTTCGACTGGTTTGCCGGCGCGCGGCGTCACCACCCAATCGCCGACCTTGGCGTCCATCCAGGTGAGTTGCACCCCTGGGGCGCCAGCGGCGAGCAAGCCGTCCGCGTCGGCACGGATGCCGTACCGAGTGCCGCGCTCGTAGCCCGATAAAATGGCGTCGATCGCCGCCCAGAGCCGCCGTGCCTGATCCGGGTCGAGCCCGGCGACGGTCGCTTGCTGCGCCTCCATCCATTCGTGGGCGGCCACCACGTACCAGAGCGCCGCGTCCACGGTGTTGTACTCCGGGGCGGAACCACTTTCCGGGAAGCGGTTGGGCAACATGCCTGCGGAGACCTGCCCGGACCAACCGAGTAAAATGTCGCGCGCAAGGTCCAGCCGGCCATTCGCAAGGCAGAGGCCGCGCAAACTGATGAAGGTGTCACGCCCCCAATCGGCAAACCAGGGGTAGCCGGCGATGACCGAAGCGCCGCGGCGGCCCTGGACAAGGTAAGCGTGCGCAGCCCGGGCCAGGGTCGAACGGAGCTGGTCCCGCCGCCCACGTTCGGCCCGGGCGAGTTGGGCGGTGTAGCCCGCGGCCTCGGTGGCGTCCTTCCCGGCCGTGCGCGCGGCCGTCTCCTCATCCCAATGCCAGAGCAGGTGCGCACCTTGTCCGGGTCGCAGGTTCCAAACGAAGGTGCCGGGCGAAGCCAAGTCTTCCGTCGAGCCCAAGCCGCGCGCTGCTTCCGCCCGGTACTCAAAACGCCGGTACCAAGTCGGATCCGCCGCGTATCGGCCGTCGTGGAAGGCGTGCGCCGCGGGCACCCCGGGGTAAGGGCGCCAGGAGAGGAGCTGGCCGTCGCGGCGGCTCTCCCCATCGAAACGGAAGGCTCCGTTTTCGTGATGATCGCCGTGGTAATCGCGCCCGGCCAGCAACGGCCGGGCGTGCAGCCGGAGGTTGTCGCCGGCCAGCAATTGCCAGCGGAGCACGCGCCAACCTGACCCCGGGTGGATGAAGAGTTCGTGCGTGAGTTTCGCGCCGCCGGGCGTGCGGAGCTGCCAGGTCGGCCACGGCGCCAGGGTGAAGCCAAGGACTTCGCAGCGGCGCTCGGGCGCGAGCAGGTCGGGCCAGTAGCGTTGCGGGAACACTCTTAGGGGTTCGCCCTCGCCTTCCAACCAAGCGTCCAGACCCGCGACCACGACCCAGCGCGTCTCGGGCGCCGGCACGGCCGGGAGCAGCAACGCGTGGTAGCGCCGGGTGCGTTCGCCCGAAACCGTACCCGAGGCGAAACCACCCCGGCCGTCGGCCTCGAGCCATTCGTACGCGGAAGCGTCGCCTGCCAAGTCGGGTTCTGGAACGGCGTCGGGGATCGCGGTCATTGGCTCGGGGTTCACGGAACGGCCACAGGGTTCTCCGGCAAGGGGGCGCACGCAATGATGGTTCGCCTCTACCAGAAAGGCGAGGTCCGCACGCGGGGGACCACGATTTCATGGGCGGCCCGCCCGCAACGCTGCGCCGATGCGTGTGAGTCGTTAGCCGGGTCCAGAGGTTTTTCCTTCCCGTCGTGTCCGCCGTGCCGCCGCGTGAGGCCTTCTCTCCCGCGGCGTCGTCGCGGCGTGGCGTGAACTCCTCCGCTTTGCGCCTGTTTTTACACGCCGCGGTTGACACTCCCGCACACCTGGGGTTGTAAACGCGTCAACC
>CAXUNV010000656.1:0-2551 GCA_964252355.1 uncultured Chthoniobacterales bacterium
AATGTGTTCGCATGAACACATAAAGGGCCGGGGTTCCTTTTGCAAGCCGCAGGGGCGGGAGCTGGGTTCCGCGTTGCGGGGTGTGAGTTCCGCGTGCCGGGTTGCGAGGGGGAAATGGTCCACAGATTTTGGAGATTAAGGGGATTCAAATCGGCCGATGTTGGGAACGCCTTCGGCCAAGCGGACCCTGGGCAAGCCCTCCTCATCCCTCCTTGATCTGCGTTCATCTGCGTAATCTGTGGATCGCTCTTCTCAGCACTCGGCACGCGGCACGCGGAACTCTTCAGTTGAGGTGGGTGCCGGGTCGGGCGATGAACGGTTTCCGTGAAGCGCCTCGGTGTCGTCCTGCTTGCCTTTGCCACCCTGCTCGTCCTGTTTTGGGTTGGGTTGGGCCTTTTCATCCGCAGCGGCGGTTTTCGGCAATGGTTGGAGCGACGTCTCGGCGATTCCTTGCGGGTGGACGGCCGGCTGGAACCGTTGACGTGGGACGGTGCGACGCTGCGTTCGGCGGGTTACACGGCGACGGGACGTCCGGGTAGCAGGGTGGGATCCCTCCGGTTAGGGCCGTTGACGGCGCACCTCGATTGGGCGCGCGTCTTTGCCGGGCAAATCGTCTTTGACGTCGTGAACGTTGAACGGGCCGAACTTGACGTGGTGCCCGCGACGGCACCCCGGCAGCCGGTGGTGCCAGCCGCTCCCAAACTGGTCTCGTGGCCCGGCGGTTTGAGGCTGCACTTTGGCGTCGATCAGGTCAATGTCGCCAACTTTTCCGTCCTCTACCATTCTCGCCGCGGCCGCATCCACCGTTTGAGCGATTTTCGCGTCGTCGTGACCAAAACGGGACCGGAAGCTTGGGCTTTCGCCGTGAATGGCGGCGCGGTGCGGCCCGACGGTTTTCCCGAAATACGCGTGTTGAAGGCCCAAGCCAACCTCACCGGCCAACGACTCGCGTTGGCACCCGCGGAGCTCGCGCTGGTGGACGGGGGTACCGCCGCCGTGCATGGGGAAGTGGGCTTGGCTGGCGACCGCCAGGCGGACCTGCACGTCAGTGCCGTCGGGGTGCGTCTGGCAGACTTGCCAACGCGCGGCGAGCCCTTGGACGGTACCGCCGACGGGGAGTTTGATTACCGCGGTAGCCTGAACCGGGCCGAGCACGGCACCCTTGAAGGCGACATCCGGGCGCACGGCGTGCGGTACGATTTCTCGCGTTACCTGGGCCGGCTCCGTTTGTTGGCGCGGTCCGGGCTGATTGGGGAGGGGAGTTTGGACAGCGCGTCGGCGCACGTCCGTTATGACTACCGCCATTGGCGGTTTACCGCCATTGAGGCGGCTTACCGGGATGCCGTCCGCATCACGGGTGCGGTCGAGGTGACTGGGAAAGAGCTGCAGGGGCAGCTGCAAGTGGGCTGCCGGCCGGGCTTCTTGGACTGGATCCCTGGGGCGATGCAGGCGGTTTTCACCGAGGAGCGAGACGGCTTGCGTTGGACGCCGGTGCAGTTGTCGGGCACCGTGGATGACCCAAAAGAGGATCTCACAAAACGGCTTCTGGATTCACTTGGTGAACGCTTCGGACGCGATTTGAAGAAGGATTTGAAGGACGTCGGAAAATCCTTGCGCGACCTGTGGAAGCATTAGACAGCATGAACCCTGTCCTTTACCGACCCAACGTGGCGGCCATCCTCAGGCGGTCGGACGGGTCGATTCTGGTGGGGGAACGTGCCGATGTGCCGGGCTGCTGGCAGTTTCCGCAAGGGGGACAAAAGCAGGGCGAAACGCCTGAGGCGGCGCTGGCGCGGGAGTTGGTGGAGGAGATCGGTTTGGATCCTGGCGGGTACCGACTGGCCGAGCGTCGGGGACCGTACCGTTATGAGTTCAGTGCGGAGCGCACCAAGGATGGGTTTCGCGGCCAGGAACAAACCTACTTCTTGCTCGATTTGGTGCGTGACGACGAACCTTTGAAGGTCGACGGGCCCGACCCGGAGTTTCGTGGCGTGCGCTGGTTGCAGCCGGGGGAATACCGTTTGGAATGGTTGCCCGACTTCAAGCGAGGCACGTACCGACAGGTGTTGCACGACTTCTTCGGCGTGCGGCTTTGAAAGCGCGGCCAACGGCCCTTTTGCTTTGACTACGCCGGAGGATTTGGGCATCACCAGTCGCATATGTTGACTCTGGGGATGTTTTTGTTTCTTGGCTCCGCCCTTTTGGGCTGCGTCTGGTGGGTGTGCGTGAAAGACGACCCGAACGGGTCGCGCTGATCCCCGGGGTATCGGGCGAAATTTGCCCGTCGCGAGCGGTTGCTGGCAGGGGCGAAACCTGGAAACGGGTTTCTGGTTTCTTGTTTCGGGTTGGGGAGAATGACGGTCCGCGCGGGCGCCGCCGGGGGGGCGAAAACCCGGCCGGCAAAGGGGGCGGCCACCGCCGGAGGGCGTCCGCCGGGCGGTTTGAGCCGGCGGCCCGACCCTGAAGGCGCCAGCGCCGGACCGATCCCTCTTCGCAGCCGGCTTCCCCCGTGGGGCGGCCGGCTCAAACCGCCCCGCGGCCGTCCCTGAAC
>CAXUNV010000657.1:0-2546 GCA_964252355.1 uncultured Chthoniobacterales bacterium
CATGCAGTGTGGTCTGCAATCTAGGCCTGTGGTCCTGGGACGCTGATCATCCAGTCGGCGCCGAACTTGTCCGTGCAGCTGCCAAACAGGGGTGACCAGAAGGTCGGGGCGAGTGGCATCATCACGCTGCCGCCTTCGCTCAGCGTAGCGAAGAGACGCCTTACCTCGGCCTCATCGGGATCATCCAGAATTATAACGAAGCCGCCGAAGGGGTTGCCGCGTCCGCTCCCACCAAAGTCATGTTGTCGAGCTGAATGGCAGTGCGCGAGACGAGGTTTTCGTCCCCTGCTGGGCAAGGCACTTCCGGTGGAGCTTCACCCCACCTCATGGTCATCAGCCGCTTCGTCTTGAAAACGGTTTCGTAAAATGCAAATGCGGCCTCACAACTTTTGCCGGTAAATGCGAGCTGCAAGTAGGTCTTCTTCATTCCGCTTCTCCTAAGATTGAGCCGCCGCAAGCCAAGCGATGTTCAGGGTCGGCTACCGTTTCAGACTCTTGACCCACTCGGGCCGCTTTCTGGGGACGCCCTTGTGGAGCCAGTCGTCCACCGCCGGTTTGTCGGCAGAGGTTTGCAGTTCGATGCGGCTGCCGCTCTGGTTACGCAGGTAGCAAAAGCCCAGGATTCCCTCGCCATCGTGAACCGCGCTACACTCCAACTCGAAGCCGACCGACCGAAATTCCGTCGCCGTTTCGTCCAGATCATCTGCCCAGTAACCGTAGTGGTGCAGCAACGGAGCATCGTCTGCGGTCGGTTCGACGTGCCAAGGTGAACCTTCTTCCCACTGGAACTGCCCGCTCAACCAGACGTTGCGACCTCGCACGCGCTTCGGCTCGGCTTGAACTAGGGGCAGGTGGAGCAAGGCATCGAAAGGTCCGATCTCGGTGAACTTTCCTCCAAGCACACGGTGGAACTTCTCCATCGCTCGTTCCAGATTGGCGACGGTGTAGGCAAGGTGGGCGACTTCCAACATATAGATTTCGGTTTAGCAGGGAAGAACGTGCGCGTTGAAGTCGTGACTCGACTCTCGCTGTTTCATGGCTTGGCACCCGGAAGTTGGAGTGCGTTCTGCCCGCGCGACATTACTTTGTTTGCACCTTTTCGTTGCTCTTGGAGGCAACGAAACGACCTTCGGCGGCATGGACCTGCACCATCTGCGCTCGTTTGTCGCCGTGGCCGAGCTGCTTTCCTTCCGCCGTGCCGCCGAGCGCCTGCATCTTTCCCGCCCGCCGCTCACCCGCCAGATCAAGGCGCTGGAAAGAGAGATCGGGGTGCTCCTCCTCAGGCGTGACGGTCGCCAGGCGGTCCAACTCACCGACGCAGGCTCTGTTTTTCTCAAGCACGCCAGACAAGCATTGCAAAAGGTGCAGGCGGCTGGTGACCATGCCCGCCGAGCGGCCCGAGGAACCAGCGGCGTCTTGCGCCTCGCGGGCTGCTCGGTGCATTCGCCTGCCGCCCTGAACGTCTACCTTCCTGAGTTCCGCCGCCGCTACCCCGCCGTGGAGGTCACTTTCACGGCCGCCACTCATTCCGAGGAGTTGATGGCGTTGCGGGACGGCAGCATCCACCTGAGCATCTCAGCTGGCTTTGGCGAGGCGCTGGAACCAGCGTTCGAGTCTAAAATGCTCGCCGAACTGCACTTGGGACTTGTCCTGCCCGCCAATCACCCTCTGACCAGGAAACGAAGCGCCCAGGTAGACCTCCAAGCGTTGAGGGAAGAAGTGTTCTTGCAGTCGGCCTCGGAGGAGAAGCCGGTTTACATCGGCCACTTGGACGAAGCTTGGGCGCGGACGATGCCCACCCCGCGGATCGTTCGCGCGGTGGACGGCCCGCAAAACGTCCTGGCGATGGTGGCGGCTGGCTACGGCGTGACGGTCCTGTCGGGGATTTCGGCCAACGCCCCAATCGCCGGGTGCCGAGTCAAACGTTTACGTTTGCCGTTGCCACCCTACCAGCTGCGGATGCTCTGGTTGAAGGGCGCTTCTTCCTCGGTGCTCCACAACTTCCTGGCGCTAGCTGACCAGCTGAGTTTGCCAAGCGGCGACGAAGTGTCTCGTCTAACATAAGACATCTCACGCAAGTGGCACTGACGAGACCCAACGATTGACCGAGCAAACCGAAAGAACGCGGTCACGTCGCGCGGTCGTGCGTGGTGTTTTCCCAATTTTTCACCGCGGCCAAGCGGCCAATGCACGCTGGGCCACCTGATCGAGGTCCTCGCGTGATGCCCCGTCCCGCGCCTGGACCGAAAGCCCCTGGAGCACGGTGACGTAGAAGCGGGCCAGTGCCGCCGCTACCGTGCCCTTGGGCAGTTCTCCGGCCTGGATGCCTTTGGTGATGCGGGCTTGGAATTCCGCGACCATGGCGGCACGCAGACGGCGGTGTTCCTGCGCCAAGCCCTCCGTACCCGGTGCGCAGGCCAAAAGCCCGCTGGAGACCAAGCATCCGCGTGGCCGGTCCGGTTGGGTCACGGCTCGCACGGCACTCCGCAACGCGGCAGCCACCGCATCGTGGGCCGTGCCCGCCCGCGGCAGCAGCCCCCCGGCCG
>CAXUNV010000658.1:0-2537 GCA_964252355.1 uncultured Chthoniobacterales bacterium
CGCCTGCATCCGGCAGCGGAGCTCGACCGGTTGGGCAGCTTGGCGGCGTCTCGCCGTCGGCACCTCGCAACACTCGCTTCGCCCTACCCGTCGTCAGGTGGCGGCGGCGGCCGTCAACTTGCTCCAAACCAGAGATCACAGACAAGAGACCAGGACGAGAGACCTGCAACGCGCCGCGCCCGTCCGTCACTGCACCAAAACCACCACGGAATGGGGCGCGACGACCTGCTGCGAGCCGACGACCCTCACCTCCTGACCGGCATCCACGATGTCTTCTGGTGAGGGGCGGTGGGTGTCGATGACCCGGAACCATGGCTTTTGCATCCCGTCGCAGAGGGTGAACGTCAGCGGTTCGCTGTGCGCGTTGATCATCACGTAAAGATCCACGTCACCGCAGTCCACGCCGCGCAGGTAGTAGGCCAAGCTGTGCGAATGGTACGACAGGTCCACCGACGGCCCGGTGCCGCGCCAACGGACATCCTCCCGCCAGTAACGGCTTCGGCACAGGGACGGGTGGGCTTTGCGGAACGCGATCATGCGTTTGCAAAACCTGAAGAACTCTGCGTGGGTGACGAGCCGACCCCAATCGAGCCAAGCAGTTTCGTTGTCTTGGTTGTACGGGTTGTTGTTACCGCCTTGGGTGTGCAGAAATTCATCGCCGGCGGTGAACATCGGCACACCATTGGACAACATGAGGAGACAGAACAGGTTTTTTGCCTGTTGTCGACGCAGACGAAGGACCTGAGGTGGCACGCCGCGGTCACCCTCGTGCCCGCAGTTCCAGCTGTAGTTGTCGGCCGGGCCGTCCGTGTTGTCGTGCCCGTTCGCCTCGTTGTGCCGCCGGTTGTACGAGACCAGATCGTACAGCGTGAAACCGTCGTGGGAGATCACGTAGTTGATGCTGAAGAACGGCCGGCGCGCCTCCTCGATCCGGTCGGGAAACAGGTCGTCGCTGCCGTAAAGACGTTGCATCACGCCCGGCACCATCCCGTCATCCCCCCGGATGAAACGGCGCAGGTCGTCGCGAAACCGCCCATTCCATTGGTGCCAAAACATGCCCGGGAACGCCGTCCCGAGTTGGTAAGCGCCCCCGGCGTCCCATGGTTCCGCAATCAGGCGTACCCCGCTCAACACCGGGTCGGTGCGGATCGCGGAGAGCAGGGGAGGATCGTCCTGCTCCATCGATCCGTCCTCGCCTCGCGCCAAGATGCAGGCGAGGTCGAAACGAAAGCCGTCAACCCGCATCTCCGTCACCCAGTAACGCAGGCTGTCCAGGATGAGGCTGCGCACGAAGGGATCATTGACGTCGAGGGTGTTGCCCGTCCCCGCATGATCGGCGTAGGGACGGCTCGGCTCGGGGGTCATCAGATAAAAGCTCGCGTTGTCGATGCCTTTGAAAGAGTAGACCGGTCCCTCGTGGTTGCCCTCGGCCGTGTGGTTATAGACCACATCGAGGATCACCTCGATGTCCGCCGCGTGGAAGGCGTCTACCAAGCGCTTGAACTCCTGCACCGGCCGCTCCAGGTCGGCCGCATAACGGTGGTGCGGCGCGAAGAAGTTCATCGTCATGTAGCCCCAATAGTTGGTCTCCTGGGGATCGAACTGGTGCACCGGCATCAACTCCACGATGGTTACGCCGAGTTCTTTGAGGTACGGGATCTTTTCGATGAGCCCGGCAAACGTCCCACGTCTGGCTGCGGCGACTCCGCTGCTCGAGTGAGCGGTGAACCCTCGGACGTGCATCTCGTAGATGATGGCGTCGGAATAGTGACGAGGCCGGGGCCGGTCGCGCCGTCGACCGTCGTCGGTCTCCGCGCGGATCACCCCGAGGGCGGCCCGGCCGGCGTTGCTCCCCCTCGCTTTGGCGGCTTCCTGGCTGAATGCCGGCGGGAATACCAGACGTTTGGCGTACGGGTCCGACAGGATCTTGTCAGGATCGAAGGCGTGCCAGTGGCGCGGGCCGTGCGGTGCCGGCCCGTTCACCCGGTAGGCGTAATAAGCCGCCTCGGCGATTTCGCGCTCGGGTAACCGGCAATGCCAGACCCGCCGCGTCTTGTGGTACAACGGCGCCAACCACACCTCCCGCAGCGGTGCCACCATGTCGTCGGCGCCGTAAAGCATCAACGTCACTTCGCGGGCGTGCCGGGAGTAGAGCGCGAAGTTGAACGCGCGCTCCGCGACCACGTAGGAAACGCCCAAGGGGTTGGGCGAACCTTCCAACTCGGGCCAGCGCACGGCCTGCGGCGTCCAAAGGGTGGGATCCAAAACGAGTAGCGGGGCTCGGCCGCGTCAGGTCGGCCGGAGATGGGGGTGCAAGGTTTCGTTTGCTAATCGCCTGAACAATTGTCCAGCGGCCGTCAGGTTTTGCCCTTAGGCCATCGGCAGCCCGGACGCAAGGTTGAGGGGCGGGGAGCAGGTCCGGGTTCCGGGTTCCGCGTTCCGGGTTCCGGGTTCCGGGTTCCGGGGGGGGCCCGACCGCGGGGGGGGGGCCGGGGGGGGGGCAACCCGCGCCCCGGCGGGCGGGCACGGGGGGGGCC
>CAXUNV010000659.1:0-2263 GCA_964252355.1 uncultured Chthoniobacterales bacterium
CCGGCGCTCGCCCTCGCCCCAAAGGTAGTGCCGAACCTCCTCGCGACGGTTCTCCGTGCCGGGCTCGATGGTGAAACTGCCCGTCTCGCGGGCGGCCGCCAGGAATCCCCCTTCCCGCGTCAAGAGACGCGGGGCTGGGGGCGGCCGCAAGAAGTCCCGCAGCAGCCGCCCAATGGCGTCATCGTCGTCTCCCACCTCCACCCTGCCACCGAACGGAAAGCGACCGCTGCGTCAACGCCTAAACGGCCGTTTGCGCGGCACGCTCGTCGGGCGGACCCTCCTCGACGATGCCTGAGCACCACGGCGTCAAGCGCCTGACCGTGCTGTCCGACACGCACGGCCTACTCCGGCCGGAGATCGTGGGGGCCGCCCGTGGGACCGATCTGATCCTCCACGCCGGCGACGTCGGCGCGGACACCGTCCTGCCCGCCCTGCGGGCGATCGCCCCCACCGTGGCCGTGCGCGGCAACGTGGATCGTCCCTCGCCGGACCTGCCCGCCACCGCCACCGTGGCCGTGAATGGTTCCCTTTTCTACGTGCTCCACCGCTTGGAAGATCTGGATCTCACCCCGGCCGTCGCCGGGGTGCGCTGCGTGGTGTACGGCCATTCACACCGGGCCGAGACGACGGCCCAAGCGGGCGTCGTTTACCTCAACCCGGGCAGCGTCGGACCGCGTCGGTTCCGTTTGCCGGTCACCTGGGCGGAACTCCTCTGGTCGGGGCGCGGCTGGATCGGCGAGTTTTGGGAGTTGGCCGATCCAGCGAACGGGAAAGAGGTGCGCCGGCGCGGGAAGAGCTTTGAGGTTCGCCCCTGAGACCGGTGCGCGCGTTCATCCCGCGCCCCGGCCGCTTTCCCCTACCACGGTGAGGATCGCCTGGACAAGGTTTGCCGGCTTGGTCGGTTTAGACAAGTGCATGGCGAAGCCGGCCCGTTGCGTGCGCACCCGCTCGTCCGGGCTGGCGTGCGCCGAAAGGGCGATCATCGGGACCGAACCGCCGGCTTCCACGCCCAAAGCCCGGACCTCTCGGATGAGCGTATACCCGTCCATCTCCGGCATGGCCAAATCCGCCACCACCACGTCCGGACGGACGATGCGTACCGCCGCCAGACCCTCTTGACCGTTGGCCGCTGTCGTCACCCGGGCGCCGTACATTTCAAGGATGCGGCTGGTAGATTCACGCGTGTCGGCATGATCCTCGACCAAAATGATTTTACATCCGACCAAATCGTAAGCGGTCATAACGTCGCGTTGCCGAAGGCGGTGCGTACCCAGTGCAACAAGGCTGACCGCAGCGGATAGGACGGGACGCACCTGCCTTCCCGGCCGAGGTGATCGCCTGAAGCGGGATGGTCGGTCGTGCAAAAGCCCGGAGGAAATGCGGTTGGCGCCCGGCGAAAAGGTCGGGGGACTGGGGTGGCCAAGGGCGGCGCCGTGCCCGCCACCGGTCGAGCGGGGTGGCCAAGGGGCGCGTACGCCGGAGAAGGGGCTTGCACCCGCACGCGAAAAGTGTTCGCATGAACACTTTGCATGAGTCGAACCTTATGAGGTGCGAAATCCTCGCCAGATCTGAAGAGAGCCGGCGCCGGGCTTGGGCCGTCTTCCAACAATTCCGCGCCATTTTGGAAGCTTTCGTCGGGACGCCGATGCCAGAACCTGCGCGCAGGACGTTTTACGATGAGGGCCGGATTTTGACGCGTGCCCTCGTGGACGCGCTGTTGCGGTTGCACGGACGCGAAAGGGCCTTGGTGCGGCTGTTGGAAGAGACCAAAGGGTATCTCGCCAACCCTCGAGGCGACGCCCGGTACCCGCATTTGGTGCAAGAACTCAATCGCGCGCTCCAGGCGCCCACCTTGGGCCAAGAGGAACTGCACGCGTTGGGCGCGGCCCTGCGGGAGCGGCTGCAGCGCTTGGGCGATCCGGAGGACTGACGTTTCTACCGCGGTTTGGGCGTCGTAGGACGGCGTTGCGGTCGCGGGTGAGCACCGCTATATGCAAAGAGAATTTTCCACGCCGTGATTAAACTCATCCACTTCCTCAAGACGCTCGCCGTGCCGGCCTCCCTGTTTGCGGCCTGGATGGTGATGGAACCGCACTTTCACCCGCACGCCTCGCGGAAGGGCTGACCTCGGGGTCGCGCAGGCCAAATCGAAGACGGGCCAGAGGCGGGCCCAGCGAAGGCCGCCTGGCTTTCAGGGGAGCGCGGGCGTCCCGCCCGTCACCGCAGGAGCGGCCCTCACCTTTGCTCCGGCCCGACCCCGGTT
>CAXUNV010000659.1:2273-2529 GCA_964252355.1 uncultured Chthoniobacterales bacterium
GCGCGGCGCCCCCCCCCCCCCCCCCCCCCTCCGCTTGGCGCCGCGGATTCGCCGGCGGTGGCACCCTCCCCTTACAACCGGCATCGCCCATTCGGGCGATCGGTAGTGCAAGGCACGCTCCAAAACATACGTCATGAAAGCAGTCGTTTGGCACGCGGTGGGCGACATCCGGTTGGACAACGTCCCAGAACCCAAGATCAAAGAACCGACCGACGCCGTGGTACGGTTGACGGCGAGCGCCATCTGCGGCACGGAC
>CAXUNV010000660.1:0-2526 GCA_964252355.1 uncultured Chthoniobacterales bacterium
GCGTCCAAACCGCCCTCCTAGTCGCCTTCGTCCGGGGTCGGGGTGTTGTCGGCTTCCGCGGTCGGGTGGTACCCCGTGCGCAGCAACGCGTCGTGCAAGGCCGGCGGGTTGGTCTGACGAGCGTCGAACGTCACCCGGATTTCCGCGCGGGTCAGGTCGGCCACGGCACTCTCCACGCCCGTCACGTTGCGCAAGGCTTCCTCGATGGCCAACGCCCGGTGTTCGTCGGTCAAGCCCTCGACCGCGATGGTGATGTCTTCAAGCACGGGAGCGTCGGTGGGAATGTTGGCGTGCGGATCGGCGGGATCGATGTTGGGCATAAACGGGGCGGGTGACAGATTTTATCGGAAAAGGTCGAAGGGCAACATCCCTGAGTCGTCACCCTCTGGCGGCGTCGTTCCAGTGGCGAGATTTTTCTGTCCGGTGGGGCAGAGGTCGAGCAGGACGCAACGTTCGCACCGCGGCTTCCGAAAGAGGCAGACCTTTTGTCCATGCAGCATGAAGACCTCGTGATGGTCGTAGACCGTTTGCGCATCCCAACCGGGCGGCAACAGCGCCGCCAAGACGTGGTGCGACGGTCCCACGTCCAGGGACGGCGGGATCAGCCCCGTGCGGACCGCCACGCGGTGGTGGTGGCTGTCGACCGGCAGGGCCGCCATCCGCAGCGTGCTGAAGTTCAAGGCCGCCGCGCTCGTCTTCGGGCCGACGCCGGGGATCGTTTCCAGCCAAGCCCGTGCCTGTACGACCGGAAGTTCGGCGAGGAAGTCGAGGGAAAGGGTGCCGCGCCGCTCGGTCACTGCGCGCAGCACGCTTTGCAGCCGCGGGGCCTTGAGTTCCGGCCAAGTCACGCCGTGGATGGTTTCTTCCACCTCGGCGACGGGCGCGTCGCGGAGCGCCGCCCAAGTGGGATAACGTGCTCGCAAGGCTTTGAACGCCCGGCCCGAGTCGGCGTTGCGCGTCCGGTGCGAAAGCAACGAAGAGAGCAGCTCGCTCAACGGGTCGAGCGAGTGAAAGTACGGGATCGGGCACTCGTACTCACGGCACAAGCGGCGATGGATCTCCCGCGCCTTCGTTTTTTTGTCGTCGTCGGTCATCACGCGCGCGCGGTCAGGCGGCAAATGGCGGTTCGACGCCGCGTAGGCAACTGGTTGGGTCTCCAGCGTGAGGCCCGCTGCCGGGGTTGTCCGCGCGCCGGCTCAAACCGCCCGGCGACCGTCACCAGCGATGCTGCCGAGGTGGGCCGGCCGGGTTTTCGCCCCACCGGGTCACCCGTGGTTCCGGCAACTGGCAACCGGCAACGGAGAACCGCCGACCGCCGCGAAGCGGCTTCTATCCCCTGCCCACGGCCGCCAGGACGTCCTGCGCCTGTTTGGCCGTCGAGGCGTGGGCGTCGGCCCAGACGAGCTTGCCGTCTTTGAAAAGGAACGCTTGGCGCGACGCGGCGGCGTTGAGGATCAGCGGCACCCCGAACGCGCGCGTCACGCGGCGATCGGTGTCCGCGATCAACGGAAACGGCAGGTGTTCCTGTGCGCGAAAGCGTTTTTGGGTCGCCACCGGATCAAGACTGACGCCTACGACCCCGATGCCTTTGGCGGTCAACTCCGCGTAGGCGTCGCGCAACGAACAGGCCTGGGCGGTGCACCCGGGCGTGAGCGCCTTCGGATAAAAGTAAACCAATAGGTAGCCATGCGCGCCGGCCTTCGCCAAATCCAGCGTGCCACCTTCGTCCGTGACGCCCGAGACGTTCGGCACCGGGTCGCCCACCTTGAGCCCCGCGGTGGACGTCGCGCGCGCGTTCACCGCCACCAGCACCATCACGGCGGCCAGCCCCGCCGCCCCGCAAAGCAAAACTCTCTTCAACACGCAAACGATTCGTCTGCGGCCGGGGCTGCGGGTGCGACGGAGGAGGTGCAAACCTCAAGATCGTTGGCATCTTTTCTACCCATGCCGACCGTCGTCGAACGCCCTGGGGCGCTTCTCGCAAACCGACGCTGGACTTGGCGTCACGCCGTCGCGGCCAATTTCGCCATGGACCTTGCGCAGTTGGGCTTGGCGCGCTGGGTGGGCCTCCTCCGGCCAAACGCCGCCCTCTCCCCCCAGGCGATTCGCGCCTATTACGCCGGACAGGCCCGGCCAAGCTGGAGCCCGCCCAGCTGGGCTTTTTTCCCGGCTTGGACGCTTAACCGGGTCCTGGCGTCTGCCGCCCTGCTCCGGGTGTTGCACAAACCGGAGGAGACCCCGGGACGGCGCGAATACCTCAAGTGGCAGGCGCTCTCCTGGCTCAACTTCACCGTCTGGACGGCGGCCACATTCGCGCTCCGCTCGACGATCAACGCGTTTCTCCTCAGCGCCTCTTTCCTCGCGCTCACCACCCTTTCGCTGTTCGTGGCCGTTTTCCGGCTGCGGGATGCGCGTGCGGCATCTCTTTTAGCGACCTTGTTTGGGTGGCTGCTCGTCGCCACTGGGGCAAGCCTGCCGATCGCGCTTTGGAACCGCGACGACTTTTACGGGGTGGGACCCTTCACG
>CAXUNV010000661.1:0-2525 GCA_964252355.1 uncultured Chthoniobacterales bacterium
GGCTTAACATGCCCACCACGCCGCGTCCAAAGGTCTGTTTGGTGATCCCCGCGCTGAACGAGGCCGGGGTGATCGGTCCCGTGGTCGCCGCCGTGCCCCGGTTTGTGGTCGACGAAGTCATCGTCGTGGACAACGGCAGCACGGACGGGACTGGCCCGGAGGCCGTCGCCGCGGGCGCGACCGTGATAAAGGAACCGGTCCCGGGGTATGGCCGCGCCTGTCGCGCCGGTGCCGACCGCGCCCTGGCGAACCGCGCCGGGGTGGTGGCGTTCATGGATGGCGACGGCAGCGATCGGCCCGAAAACCTTCCTCGCGTCATCGGTCCCGTCGCGCGCGGGCTCTGCGATTTCGCCTTGGGCAGTCGAATCCGGGGAGACCGCGAGGCCGGCAGCCTGAACGCGACCCAACGCCTGGCCGGCGCTCTGGCGGGAATCCTCATCTTCCTTCGGTACGGCGTCCGCTTCACCGACATGTCGCCGGTGCGGGCGATCCGCGCCGAAGCCTTGCGGGCGTTACCCCTGCGCGAGCTGACGTACGGCTGGAACTTGGAAATGCAGATGCTCGCGGCCGAGCGCGGTCTGCGGATCGTCGAAGTGCCTGTGGGTCAACGGCGACGCCAGGGCGGCGTCTCCAAAGTGTCCGGCCATCCCCGGGTCGTGTTGCGCCGCCGGCCGCATCGCCGCCACCTTTGTGCGGGTGGCTTTCCGAGTTCCGCGTTAGGCGTGGCGCGTTGCGAAGGGGGCAGGCGGCCCGCCCGCCATGCGACGGAGGCCGGACCTTGCGGGTGACTCCGGTGGGGCGAAGACCCGGCCCGCGGAGGGCAGCGGCATCGCCGAAAAGTGGCCCGGGGCGGTCTGAGCCGGCGGAAACCACGATCAAGCGCCGTGGCGGGAAAGGACAACCCGACGGCTGGGCAGGATGGAGCAAAGGTGAGCGGCCCGGGCTGCCAGGGACGTTCGCGCCGGCTCAGACCGCCGGCGTCGCCCGCGAGTTCCCTCCTCGCTGGGAACCCGGAATTTAGCCCCTGTCACCCCTCGCCGTGGAACTGGCGTTCGACGGCAAAGCCTTGCGTCGGTTGTTGGGCCATCTCCAGAAAGGCTTGGCCGATGCGGTCCGGACCAAAAGCGGTGCCCGGGGCAACCACCCCCATCACCGTCACGGTACCGACGCGGACACCCGCCCCCTGCAGCTCTTCGGCGAGGGTGAAGACGTAGTTGCGCAGGGCCGCTTTGTCGAGGGACGGCGAGGCGGCGTCCGCGAAGGGGTACAACGCCCACCCGCCGCCGGTGAAGAGCAAGGTGCCACCCCGCCGGTTACGCATGCCGGGGAGAACGGCCATGGCTGCGGCGTGCGCGCCGACGACGTTGGTCTGGAAATCTTTGATGAGGCTTTCGGGAGAAAGCGTGGTGGGACGTCCGAACGCCGCCGAAAGGGCGTTGTAGACCAACACCTCAGGCTCGCCGAGTTCGGAAATAACCTCGCCCAGCACGGTGGTGAGCGCCGCGGGATCCCCGGCATCGGCGCGGAACGACCTCGCTTGACACCCCGCTTTTTCCAGGGCCGCCGTGTGTTCAAGGTGCTTTTCCGGGCTGCGGGAGAGGAGGGCGAGGTTGTAGCCGGCGTTGCCGAAGGCACGGGCGATGCCGAGGCCGTTGCCAGGCCCGAAGCCGACGATGATGGCGAGTGGGTTGCTCACGGGCCGGGAACCTAAACGGGGCTAGGCCGCGCCCGCCATCCCCCGAACGGCCGGTTACGCGGGTCTTGAGCGGAGCGCCGGCGAGCGCGCTGGGCGCGCCGAGGAGCGTTCCTACAGGATCCCCCTCCCAAACGCACCACCCTGCGCCCGCGTGGCCAAGGCGGCGGCCGCACGGCGAACCAAGTCGGCCGCGCCCTCCATGCACTGCCGTTCGGTCAGGCCCGGTCCCAAGTCGGTCAAGGCCAGCACCGCTTCGAACTGCGCCTGCAAAGCGTCGCGGGCCGATGGTTGCACCCGACCGGCGATGGCCAACACCGGCTTGCCGTGCCGATGCGCGAGCGTCGCAACCCCCGCCGCAGTTTTTCCCTCGAGAGTCTGCTCGTCCATGTTCCCCTCCCCGGTCACCACCAAATCGGCTGCCGAGATGGCGCCTTCCAAACCGAGCACCTCTGCCACCAACTCAAAGCCGGGTCGGAACGTCGCCTGGGCGAACGTCATCAGACCAAACCCTAGCCCGCCCGCCGCACCAGCCCCGGGTGCCTCGCGATGATCGACCCCGAGCGCGGCTGACGCCGCGTCGGCCAACCGGGTCAACCCTGCCTCCAACACGTCGCGTTCTTGGGCGTCGCGCAACCCCTTCTGCGGGCCGTAACCCCGCGGCGCCCCGCGCTCGCCCAACAAGGGGGTGCGCACGTCGCACGCGGCGACGATCCCGCCCCGGGCAAGTCGCCGCGCGAGTTCCCCCGACGGGTCCGGCGGCGTGAGGCGTCGCACCCGCGGCAGGTGCGCTGGCAGCGGCGGGACCGGCTCGCCCGCACCATCAAAGAAC
>CAXUNV010000662.1:0-2514 GCA_964252355.1 uncultured Chthoniobacterales bacterium
GGGGGCGGGGGGGGGGGGGCCCCCCCCCCCCCACGCTGCTTGGCTTGGCCATCCTCGGCATAACCCGGAACGGGCTAACCCAAGCCTACATCCCGCCGGAGGTGCAGGCTATCCTGATCGGGACGGTGCTCGTCCTGGCGGTGATCGGCAACGAGTTGCTGGCCCGCTGGTGGGGCCGGCGACGCGCACCGGCCCGGCCGGCGGCCGGCGTTCCTGCACCCGAGGTTGCCAGCCAAGCGTGAACGGGCCGAACTTCCGGCATGAACCTTTTTCGTCTCCGAAAGTTAAGACCCCGTCTGCAAGCGCCGTCCCGGCGCCCGGCGTGCCGGTGCTGGGAGATGGTGCCAAGGCCGGGAGAAGGACGGAACGGGACGTCTGGACGAACTGGACGAGGGACGTGGTGATGGACCCAATCTTGGCAAAACTGCGCGACTTGCTGTTGGAATTGGGGTCAACTGCCTCGCCGGCGTCTCCCGCCATCAAGTTGCCGCCCGAACGGGAGTTGGCCGCGCGGCTGGGCATCCAACGTTCGACGTTGCGCGAACGTCTGGGGACGTTGGAACAGATGGGGGTGCTCAAACGGACGCAGGGAAGCGGCACCTACGTGAGCCTGCCGAACTCCGAACTGATCCGTTTCTATTTTGACTTGGCTTTGGCCCTACGGTTCATCAGCATCGAGGAACTGGAAGTGGCCCGAGAAGCGCTCGAGCGGGAGATCGCCCGGCGGGCGGCGACGATGGCGAACGCCGAAGACGTGGCGGAACTCCACCGCCTCGCTCAACGGATGCAGCACGCAAACAAAGCGCAGGAACGTTTGGAAGCGGATCACGGCTTTCATCTGCGCCTAGCCGCGAGTGCCCGCAACCCGGTGATCTCCATCGTCATCGACGGCTTGTCGAACGTGTTGCGCCGGACGTTGTACCACCGCCATTACCTGGTGCGCAGCGTGCCGGGTGCCGCCACCCGCACCGACGCTTCGCACGGACCGATCGTGGAAGCGATCCGCAAACGGGATCCAGAGGCTGCCCTTGCCGCCATGGACGCCCATTTCCGGGTGTGGAACGAGGAATCGTCGAAGGTGTTGAGCACCTCCCCGCAACCAGGGGCGCCCGAGACGCTCGGGGTGCCGCAAAACGCTTGAACCGGAGGAAGGCGCGACGGCGGCCGCGGTGCACGCGGGTGCCGGGCGGTTGGGTCACGATGCCGCCAATGTCCGGCGACGGTGGTGGCGACGCCGGCGCGATCAAACGTTCCGAGTGGGTGGTGGCCTGATGAACCGAATCATTTCCGTCTCCACCGCGCCCTACGATGGGTACGAGCTGCCGGCGGCCCTGGACAGCCTCGCCGCCTGCGGCGCGACCCACGTCGAACCGGCGTTCATTGTCGGGTACACCGAACCCTTCGATGAAGGGATTTTCAACGCGCGGCATGCGCAACGGTACGCCGCTTCCCTACAAGGGAGCGGCCTTGGGTGTTTTGCGTTCTCCTCGCACCTCGACCTGGGTCAGCCCGGGGCGGACCAAACCTTCCGTCGACGGATGGATTTCGCGGCCGCGCTCGGCGCGAAGGTCATCCACACCAACGCGGCCCGGCGGGATCGAGGCGCGACCTTTTTCCAAAACGTCGAAAGGCTCGCCGCCCACGCCGAACCCGAGCAGGAACCGGAACACGACCAGCACGGTCAGGGACGGCGCCAGCGCCGATCCGATGGCGGCGACGACCATCAGCGCGGCCGACATCCAGTAGACCCGGGTGCGCCCGATCTTGTCGGCGATCCGGCCGAAGACCAGTGCGCCGAGGAAGGCGGCCCCGAGCATGACCGCGTTGAGCACCCCGACCTGGCGGGGGTCCCTCGGATTTCAGCAGCGTGGACACGATGCCGATCACGAACAGGTCATAGGCGTCGGTGAAGAAGCCCATCCCGGAGACCAGCAGGGCCCGCTTGCGCAGGTGCCCCATCGATGATTCGCCGGCGGGGCCGGTCAGGGTGGAGGTCCGGGTGTCGGACACTGGCGATCCCATTCATCTGCGAGAAGGCTGCCGTTCATGACAACGATGGACAAGGGTCTAGAAATCCCGCCCAGAACGGAAGTTACGCAGATCAGGCGACTGACCACCGACCAGAAAGTTAACGGCATATGAACTGGGAAAGTCTTTGCGCCGACATCACCGGCCAAGTTGGTCCAGGCTGGTCCGCCTTGGAGCGGTTGACGCCGTTACTGGCTGGCCAGTACGCCGCCGAGGGGAACGGAGTCCAGGCCGGTCGCCGCGGCGACAGCCGCGTTGACCAGGTGCCCGGCGTGAGTGTTGATGCCCAGGGCGAGGCTGGGGTCGTCGGTGCAGGCCTGATGCCAGCCCTGGTTGGCCAGCGCGACCGCGTAGGGCAGGGTCACGTTGGTGAGGGCGTGGGTCGAGGTGTTGGGCACCGCGCCGGGCATGTTGGCCACGCAGTAGAAGACCGAGTTGTGGACCGGGTAGGTCGGGTCGGCGTGCGGGGTCGGGTGGGAGTCCTGG
>CAXUNV010000663.1:0-2493 GCA_964252355.1 uncultured Chthoniobacterales bacterium
GCTTTCGGCCCGGGTGGAATCCATCACCGTGTGGACCGGCCGGGAAGCCACAAAAGCGCCCATTTCCGCGAGGCGGGGCGGCCGGACGGTTCCCTCGCCCACCGGCAAGCCGCGCGCGCGCGCGCTGCCCAGGGCCTCCTCCGCCAAGTCTCGCCACGTGCAGCCCCCGCCGCCGCTGCAGAGGTGGAGCACGCCGCGCGCCTCCGGGTCATCAGAGAGGGTGGCCAGCGCCTCGGCCAGGTCCGCAGCCCCGGTCGGCACGGACCATTTGTCGGCAATCGCCGTGACGGGTTCACCGCGCAGCGCGCGACCGATGACCGCGTCGACGAAGCTCGGGCGGTCCCGGCCGAAGATCCAGGAGACGCGCACCACGAGGTGGCGCTCGTCGGCCTCAAGCGTCAGCGTTTCCCCAAGCAGCTTGCTGCGTCCGTAGGCGTTGACCGGATTGGGCCGGACGTGTTCATCCAGCGGTTCGGGCCGCGTTCCGTCGAAGACGTAGTCGGTGCTCACGTGTACCAAACGGGTGCCGTACTGGGTGCACCATGCCGCCAACTCGCCCACGCCAAAACCGTTGACCCGATCGGCTTGCGCTGGGTGGTTTTCGCACCCGTCCACGTCCGTCAAAGCGGCGCAATTGATCACCACGTCGAACCGGGCATCCCCCAGTTGGGTGGCCGGCGGGCGTTGCAGGTCCAGCTGCTCGCGCCCCAGCGCGGTGACCTCGGCCGTTTGCTCCAGCCGCCGAACCACCGCTGCGCCCAGGCGTCCCCGCTTCCCGACCACCGCAACCCGCCGCTTTCCCGAACGCGTCTCCACGGACGTTCTCTAGCAGAGCGCGCGTCCCTTGCAATCGGCGGGACCGGGGACGAACGGTCCGGGCGGCGGCCCACCGCTGCGCACCCATGAACACTCACGCATTCACCCTCCGGCCAGCCTCGGCGGCCGATGCGGCGACCGTCCACGCCCTGGTGTACGAATTGGCCGTCTACGAAAGGCTGGCGCACGAGGTCTCGTCGACCCCCGCCGACTTCGCGCGGGCGCTCGGGAGCGAAACTTCCACGGTCGAAGTCGTCCTGGCCGAAGAGGGAGACGAAGCGGTCGGGTTCGCCCTGTTTTTCGAAAACTACTCGACTTTCCTCGGCCGACCGGGGCTTTACTTGGAAGACCTTTTTGTGCGTCCCGACCGGCGGCGTCGCGGCATCGGCGAACGGCTGCTCCAGCACGTGCTCGCGCTGGCGCGGGAACGCGGCTACGGCCGCGTGGACTGGGCCGTGCTCGACTGGAACGAGCCTGCGCTCCGTTTCTATACCGAGAAGCTCGGGGCGACGCTGCTCACAGAATGGCGCATGTGCCGCGTGACGCTCTGAGCGGACGCCACGGCCCGCGGGAACTGCCTTGCCTCAACGCATCCGGAGCCGGTCGGTCATCGCGCGCTCGACGGCTTGGCGCGCCTCCTCGAATTCTTCGTCGGTGCCGCCCGGCGGCACGCGCACAAACGGCAACAAGGTGACGTCCACCCGCGCGAAAGGCTTGGGAATGGCGAACCCGTCCCAACTCCGCAGCCGCCAACAGGCGCTGTAATCGATGAGGAACGGCATAAGCGGCACGTTCGCCCGTTGGGCCAACAGCAACGCGCCCGGATGCAGGTGATAACGGGGCCCCCGCGGACCGTCGGGGGTGACGCAGACGTCGTAGCCCGCCTCAAGCTTCCGCGAAAGCTCCAGCAGCGCCGGGGCGCCGCGACGCGAACTCGAGCCGCGCACCACGCCCATCCGGAAATGCCGCACAAATTCCGCCAAAACGGCGCCGTCCCGGCTGGCGCTCGCCAGCACGATGAGGCCTTTCCGGTCCGGGTACCGTCTGCGGAAAAGCGACGGCATCGGCAGGATCCGGTTATGCCAGATCAACATGACCACCGGGGTCGGATACGGGCCGTCCAGAAAACCAGACTCGTCCGCGAGCCGGTAGCGTAGCGTGACGCATAACCCCTTGATGGCCAGCGCACCCAACCGGATCGCCCATTTGCTCGCCCACGGCAGCCGTTGGACCTCGCGGACCGGTGCCACGCGACCCTATCGGCGCGTTGTCTGGGGTCGTCAATCCGGCGTGCGCCCCCCAACCGCTGATCGGACGCCCGCGCCGCCGTTTCAGATTTGGACGCCTTGCGGGCCGTCGTCGGAGACTTCGACCCGCATGACGCCGTCCGTCATCCAACAGTCGCGGTACTCGCCCTCCTTCTGCTTGGAAAGCACGAAGACGTACGCAAACGCGGTCCCGGTGCCGGAAACCACCTTCGCCAAGACCTTGGCCTCGTCGCCTTCGACGCGCACGTCGGTGACCGTCGCCGAAGCGGAGTTGATCAACGGCACGTACGCCGGGCTTTTCACGATCTCGCCGAAATGGTCGAGTGGACCGGTGGCGACGCGGTTGGCCGGTGAAGCGAACCGAAAAGTGCGCTCGATGCCGGCGTCGGGGACGGGTTCATCGTTGTGC
>CAXUNV010000664.1:0-2479 GCA_964252355.1 uncultured Chthoniobacterales bacterium
CCCGGCAAGCGGTCGCCGCCCGCCCCGAAAGGGCGAGGGACGGCCGAGGGCCGCACTCTAAAACGATTTAGGCGCTTCTAGCCGGTTTCGGCGCGCGGTGTCAAGGCCGTCCTGCCGCGACCCGCGGCTGGGACCGGCCGCGCGCCCCCACGCTCCCGTTGACGCCTCGGACCCAACCGTCCCACCATAGGCTTGCCCATGATCACGTTGAAGGAAGTCGCCCGGGTGGCGGGCGTTTCCCCGGCCACGGCCTCGCTCGCTTTGAACGGCAACCCCGTGAGCGACCAGGCGCGGCAACGCGTGCTGTCCGCAGCCAAACGGCTGAATTATGTGCCGAACCGCTTGGGACGCATGCTCAAGACGAGCAAAGCCCAAACCGTCAGCTTGCTTTTCATGTCGTCGACGCGTCACGCGGACATCGTTCGGCATACCGCGCTGTTCTACTACCTCATTGAAGGTGTGCTCGGGGTGTTCGACGAACGGAAGTACAGCCTCCGTTTAGAGGTGAAATCGCACGAGGAGCCGAACCTTCGGCAGTACTTCGACCGCGTCATCCACGACAAGTCCCTCGATGGCATCATCATCGTTCCGCAGTACGCGCGCGACTTGCCGTTTGTCGGTCTACTGCAACAACACGGTTTCCCGTACGTCCTGTTTCGCCCGGCCCGGTTTGGTCCGGAAACGAATTACGTCGATATCGGGAACGCGGCCGGGGGCAGACTCGTCGCGGACCTGTTCGCGCGGCTTGGTTACCGCCAAGTGGCGATGATCAATGGTCCCGAGGACCACGTGGATGCCATGGAGCGTGAGCGCGGCTTTCGGGAAGGTTTGCGCGCGGCGGGCGTGGGTGAGCCGCTCGTACGGCCCGGCGATTTCTTGATCGGTACCGGCTTTTCGGTGATGCGGGAGATACTGCGCCAGGGAAAGCCCGAGGCGGTGTTCTGTGCCAACGACTACATGGCGGCCGGGGCGGTCAAGTGCCTCTGGGAAACAGGGTTGCGGGCGCCCGGCGACGTGGCGGTGGTGGGATACGACAACAATGACATCTGCGAAGCCGTGGTGCCTTCGTTGACCACCGTCGATCATCGCTTGGAGGAACTCGGCCGATCGTTGGCGGAGGAGCTGCTTTCCTTGATCGATGGCAAGCGCGAGCAGATCCAGAAGACGATTCCGCCGCTTTTGGTGGAGCGTGCCTCCCACCGGCGGGAGTGAGGGGAACCGGAAAACCTTGCGCCACGACGCAACGCGACGGCGCGGGGGGCTGGATGGTGGACGAGTGCACCGTCACGGCAAACCGGGTCACGAGCGACGGTGCTCTTTCGGGGCGGGACCGCGTCCAACTTGATGTTCTTGCCAAGCCGTCTTACCCAAGCGCGCTGAGCGGGTGGGTCACGGCGAAAGGTCACGTCACGATCCCGGAGGCGTTGCGGGACCGGGGGGAAATGGAAGATGGCAAAGGCCAAATGGCGGGTAAGGCGCCCGTCCGGCGGGCCCGCCCCGAAATGGCCTTTGGACCCAGGGGAGCGCGGGCGTCCCGCCCGTTTTCGGCCGCCAGGGCCCCTTCAGTGAGCGCCCACGGGCGTCCCGCCGGTCACCGGCCGCCCGCATCCCGCTGCGGGGCTCCACCCTTGCGGGCCGCCCGGCGGCGTCTCGCAAGACTCGCCTTGCCCTACCAGTCCCTCGGCGAGGTGGCGCGGAGCCCGCGACCGCGCCATCCGCCATCGGGCAGCCGCAAGGCTCCGTGACCCGCCCCCTGCATAGCGACTCAGAAAAATCCGATCGTTGCCGCAGAGATCCAGTTAGACGTAGTTGAAAGCGACCGCGACCTCTAGCCAGGGACGACTCGGGCTGAGTTGGGTTTGCAGATCGACCGGCAGAGGCGGCAGCTTCACGCGGCGGAGCACACCTACGGTTTCGCGGCCCAGTTCGGATCGGGCATTTCCTTTGACGACTTTGATTTCGGAGATTGCGCCGTTCCTGTCCACGTGGAAGGTCACGACGACGTGTGAACCTATCGGGATGGTCGTGCTCGCTCGCATGCGGGCATAGCAAAGGGGCCCAACCTGACTTTCTATGCGGTGCTTATACGACTGGGCTTCAGGAGTGGCGGGTTCCACGCGTGGAGTGTCTCCGGTCGACGCTGGAACGGAACGGCTTTGCTCAGACGATGTGCGCACCGCGCCTCCACCAAACGAAACCGGCAACGCGAAGCGTCCACTGATGTCCGGCCGGAACTGCCAACGTTTCCGAATCCATTCGGAAACCTCGAACGCCAAGACGCGCTCGTCTGGCTTCATTCCCTGAGGTCTGACGTCGACGATCTTGCCGTGGTCCACCTGCATAAGGAAACTGCCTTCGGTCGGCAGCGCCCAAACCCGGGAGGGCCGGTGCTCCGCCACCGCCGACGGTGTCGAGCGCCGACAGTCCCGAGATTGCGCGTTCACCTTGGCGGCCGCCCGGCGTCTCGCAAGGCTCGCCT
>CAXUNV010000665.1:0-2472 GCA_964252355.1 uncultured Chthoniobacterales bacterium
AACCCCGCCCGTCCCTAACTCTTCTCCGCGCCCGGCCGGTCCGGGCTCGGCTGGGTCGAGATCGGTTTCTCGATGCCGCCCATGCAGAGGTACTTGACCTCCAAAAACTCCTCCATGCCGTAATGGGAACCTTCCCGCCCCAGGCCCGACTGCTTGACGCCCCCAAACGGCGCTACCTCGGTCGAGATCATGCCGGTGTTGATGCCCACCATGCCGCTCTCCAGCCCCTCGGCCACCCGCCAGATCCGCCCGACGTCCCGGCTGTAGAAGTAGCTGGCCAACCCAAACTCCGTGTCGTTGGCCAAGCGAAGTGCTTCTTCGTCCGTCTCAAACCGGAAGAGCGGCGCCAAAGGACCAAAGGTTTCTTCCTGGGAAACTTTGGCGTCGGCCGGCACATCCGCCAGCACCGTCGGCTCGAAAAAGGTTCCGCCCAACGCGTGACGCTTGCCGCCCGCCAAGACGCGCGCACCCCGGGAAACTGCGTCCTGGATGTGTTCCTCTACCTTTTCGACCGCAGACTCGTCGATGAGGGGGCCCTGCAGCACGCCGGGCTCCAGGCCGTTGCCAACCTTGAGGCCTTTCACCGCTTCCACCAATTTCGCCGCAAACGCGTCATAAACCCCGGCCTGTACGTAAAGGCGGTTCACGCAGACGCAGGTCTGGCCCGCGTTGCGGTACTTCGAAGCGATCGCCCCGGTCACCGCGGCCTCCAAGTCCGCGTCGTTGAACACGATGAAGGGAGCGTTCCCGCCCAGTTCCAGAGAGAGCTTCTTGATGGTGTCGGCGCTCTGTTTCATCAAGGTGCGCCCCACCTCGGTCGACCCGGTGAAAGTCAGCTTACGGACGTCCGGGTTAGAGGTCATCTCGCCGCCGATCTCCCGCGAACTGCCCGTCAAGACGCTGAACACGCCCGCCGGGATGCCCGCGCGTTCCGCCAGCACGGCCAAGGCCAACGCGGAAAAGGGGGTGGCCTGCGCAGGCTTGGCGATCAACGTGCAACCCGCCGCCAGCGCCGGCCCGAGTTTCCGCGTGATCATCGCCGCCGGAAAATTCCAGGGCGTGATGGCCGCGCAGACCCCGATCGGCTGCTTGATCACGACGATCCGGCGATCTTCCCAAGGCGATGGGATGGTGTCGCCGTAGACCCGCTTGGCTTCCTCGGCGAACCACTCGATGAAACCAGCCGCGTAGGCCACCTCGCCCTTGGCTTCGGCCAGCGGCTTGCCTTGCTCGGCCGTCATCAGTTTGCCCAAGTCCTCGACGTTGGCCAGCATCAGGTCGTGCCACTTGCGCAAGAGCACCGAGCGCTCCTTCGCCGGGCGATGACGCCAGTCGGCGAAGGCGTGTTTGGCGGCTTCGATCGCCCGCCGGGTTTCGGCGCGGCCCATGACTGGCACCGTGCCCAGGATCTCGCCCGTGGCCGGGTTGTTGACCTCCGCGGTGGCCCCACTGTCGGCGTCGCACCAACGCCCGCCGAGGTAGGCTTGTTGCCGGAACAGGTCCGGGTCTTGCAAAAACGACTTCGTGGTCATGGGAAGAAGGAGACTTTTTTAGGGTTTTGGAACGATAGCTAACCTTACGGATTCGGGATCAAAGGTGACCGTTTGTCGGCTCCCGGCCCGGGCGCTCGTTGCCCTGGTTGCGCTTCCATAAGCTCTCCCCTTTCCGGGTCGATGGTTAAAGATACGCGAGACTGGAGCCGAGGCCAACGGCGAGGCGGCCATGATTTCCGCGTCGACGCCGGCCCCGCACTTGTTTTTGAGGGAGCGTCCCGCGAGCTCTTCCCCCGCTTGCGTCCTCATGGTCCCACGTTGGGCTAGGACAAAGCGTTGCGGGGTGCGCTTCGCTCACGTACCGATCTCTTACCAGATCCCGTTTCCCTATGAGCCGCGAGACCATCCTCCATCGGCCTTTTGCCGAGCAGCACACCCTGAACCGCAAAGCGTGGGAGCAGCTCGTCAATGATCCCAAATGGGATGATGCGCTCGAGAAAATCGAGACGGATCGCGATGGCAACCCCATCATGAGCCCTCCGCCCAAAAGGCGCCATGCCCGCCGTGCCAACCGTATCGCCAAGCTCTTAGACCGGTCTCTGCCAAATGGTTTCTGGCAAGTGGAGGACCCGGTCTCCACGCCAGCAGGGGTGAAAGTGCCGGATGTCGCCTGGTACGGCCCGGAACGCGCGGAAGCGTCCGATGCGGACGAAGACGACGTGCTGTCGACCGTCGTGCCGGATTTGTGCGTCGAGGTGCTTTCTCCTGGCAACACCGCGCGTGACATCCGAAAGACAACCACGGCGTATTTCGAGGCCGGCGTCCGCGAGGTTTGGGTTTGTGACCGGGAAGGCAACATGAGGTTTTTCGGTCCACAAGGGGCCTTGGAGCGTTCAGTACTCTGCCCGGACTTCCCTCGGCACATCGTGGATCGCTTGCTGCGGTAAGCTTACGGCGGTTCAGGCGTCCCGCCGCTACC
>CAXUNV010000666.1:0-2228 GCA_964252355.1 uncultured Chthoniobacterales bacterium
GTTTCCAACGCCCCCGCCGAACCCCTCTTGCGCGGCGATCAGCCGCGGGCGCGTTGGAAACGCCTGGACACGGCGCAAATCCTGAAACGTTTTTTCTTCTGCGAACGGTCCCTCATCGTCAGCGCCTCGGCCTGGGTGCCGCACCTCGACCGGTTGGGGATGAAGTTGGGCATCCCGCATTGCGTCTGGCAGAATTCCGAGACGGCCCAAAGCCTGCGTGGACGGGTGTTTGAACTGCGTTACCCGAGTCGCCTGATGGCACAGGAAGGTGCGGACGGTCCCTTGGCGGAAGCCTTTGCCAAGCTCCAACGCGCGCCGAACCCCAGCGCGTTCCTCGCCGGCCTCGGGCGGGTCGCCTACCCGGCCGTCCGCGCGGCCTACGCGGAATTTTTGGAGAAGGCGGATCCGCTGGCGGACGCGCCGACTTACCGCTTCCTCGAAGTGGCGCTCTCGGAAAAGGAACGGCAAATGGCGATGGTCAGCGGCTGGGCAGACGAACGGTTGGCGCAACACCCGGAAGAGCGGCCTGCGACCGAGGACTGGGTGACGGCGTTTCGCGAACTGTTGGACGGCCTCGGGGGCGTGGGCACCGACGACGCACCGCCTGGCCGCGCACTCGCCAGGTTACCAGGGGAGCGACCCCTGCCGGTGCCGCCGTCGCCCGCACGGGACGACCGGTATTGGCCTTGCCGTTTTTACTGGCCCGACGTCGTCGACCCGGCGTTTCCCTATGGTGAAGGCCTCCGCCTGCAGCTGCGCTCGGCGGTCAGTCACCTCAACGAGGTGTGGGCGGTGGAGCACGGGGCGTTGGCGTTGGTGGCGTTTGCCGACGTGCTTCCGTGGGACTGGTTGTACGACGCCGCGCGTTGGACCTACGACGAGTCGAGGCACTGCCGCATGGGCGAGATGCGGCTGCAGGCCTGGGGCTTTGCACGCGCCGAGATCCCCCTAGGATCCTACATCTATCGGAGCGCAAACGGTGGTGAACCGATCGACCGATTGGGCATGCTCTACTTCTTCGAGACGAAGAACATCGGCCGCAAACCTGAGCGTACGGCCGCCTTCCAAAGGATTGGCGACGCGGCCAGCGAGCACGACATGGACTTCGACTGGGCCGATGAAACCATCCATGCGGGCTACGGCAACCGTTGGCTGCGCGCGTTGCACGAATTGGACCCCTCCCGGTACCCGACGCCGGACGACGTCCGCCGACGGTGCGAAGAGATGGTGCGCCGCGAGGTCGCTTCCGTGACGCCGGCAGAAGCCGGCGCCATCCGCGAGCGGGCGGATGCGTTGGTCGCGCGCGCCCAGGCCTTGGCGCGCCAAGCCTGCGCGGGCCGGGTCGGTCGCCCGCCGAGCTCATCCCCTTCCCCCATGGACCGCGCCACCCCCCGTCCGGCGACGCTCTGGCCGTCGTTTCGCCCCCTGTTTGCCGCGCGCGAAACGGGGGTGCTGTTGGCGTTGCTCATCATCGGCGTCGTCCTCACCTTGACGACGGGAAGTTTTCTCACGGTCCGCAACCTGCTGAACGTGGGCAGGCAAGTCTCCCTGATCGGGATCATGGCGGTGGGGATGACCTTTGTGCTGATCGCGCGCGAGGTGGACCTCTCGATTGGGTCGACTTACGCCTTGTGCGGCCTCTGCTGCGGCCTGCTCTTGGTGCACGGCGCTCCCTTGGTGCCGGCACTCTTGGCCGGGGCGTCGTTGGGTGCGGCCGTGGGCGCCGTCAACGGCCTGCTTTCGACGGTCGGCAAGCTCCCTTCGTTCATCGCCACACTCGGCACCTTGAGCGTCGTGCGCGGGAGCGCGTTGCTGTTGACCGACGGTCAACCGGTGACGGTCAATGCTTCGCGGGGCGGCCGGCCGGGCGCAATCGACGCCTTTCTTGCTTTGGGTCAAGGCCAGCTTTTTGGGGCGGTCCCCATGCTCCTGGTCTTCTTCGTCGGCATCGCGTGCCTGGCGGCCTTGCTGCTGGCCAAGACGACCTTCGGGTTCCGGGTTTATGCCGTGGGCGGCAGTGAAAAAGCCGCGCGCCTTTCGGGCATCCGCGTGGTGCAGACCAAGGTGCTCGCCTTCATCCTGATGGGTTTTTTGAGCGGGGTAGCCGGGATGTTGAGCTTGGCGTTTCTGCCGAGCGGCCAAGCCGGCCGGACCGGGGTCGGCCTCGAGTTGGCCGTCATCGCCGCCGCCATCGTCACGGTTCTGCGCCGCCGGGAATTCTTGCACGC
>CAXUNV010000666.1:2238-2467 GCA_964252355.1 uncultured Chthoniobacterales bacterium
ATCGTGGGCGGCGCCTCCTTGTCTGGCGGCGAGGGCACAATCCTCGGCAGCGTCCTGGGCGTGCTCATCATCGGCGTCTTGCGCAATGGCTTGGTGTTGCTGGGCATCTCGCCCTTTTGGCAAACGACCACCATCGGGCTCGTCATCCTTCTGGCCGTCGGCCTCGACAAATGGACCGAAGGCCGGCGCACCGGTTGACCTAGCCAATCCCTTCCCATCGTCTCCAACC
>CAXUNV010000667.1:0-2466 GCA_964252355.1 uncultured Chthoniobacterales bacterium
GGGCGGCGGGGGTCGGCGGGCGCCCGGGGTGGTGGGCGGCGGGGTAGCCCCCCCCCGGGGTCACTCGCGAGCTCCGGCCGAGCCGCTTTGGCGCCGTTCCGGCCGGGCGGCCGGTAAGGCATGACACCCCTCGCCTTACCCCGTCTTTGCCCGCGCCTGCCAATCCGTCAGCACCCGGTCGACAGCCGTCGCAAAAGTCTTGGCCCGGAATGCGCCGTCGCCCGAGTCCCCCTCGTCCCGATCCGCGAACACCAACCCTGACAACCTGAGCCCCGCCCGCCGGCCGGCTTCGACGTCAGACTCCTGGTCACCCAGAAGATAGCTCGTCGGGAGGTCCAAGCCGTGGTCCCGGGCGGCCTCCCAGAGCATGCCGGGGCCGGGCTTGCGCCGGACGGTGGCACGATCGGGGTGGTCCGGGCAGAAGTACGTCGCGTCGAGCAGCCCGGGGCCGAGTTCCGCCTCCAGGCGGGATTGGACACGCCAGAAGGCAGTTTCGTCGAACCAACCCCGCCCAAGGCCGCTCTGGTTGGTCACCACGACCAACGCTAAGCCGGCCTGCTTCAACCGGCGCAACCCGGGTCGCACCCCCGGCAGGATCACCACGTCGCCGGGCTCGCGGCAGTAGGGGACGTCCACCATCAGCGTGCCGTCGCGGTCTAGAAAGACGGCGCTACGCATGCGGCGGAAGGTCGTCGGCGCCGAACGACGCCTCCAACTCTGCCGGCGTCACGGTTGCCGGGCCGAGTTTGGCGAGGACGACGCGGCTGGCGGGGTTGGAAACGGGCGCGGCCTCCCACGGGTCGGCGTCGCTGGCGAGGGCCAGCGTGAAAAGGGCGATGGCGGTATCGCCAGCGCCGGACAAATCGTAGACCTCGCGCGCCCGCGGCGGCACGTGCACCGGGGCGACGTTCGGCCGGAAAAGCAGCATGCCTTGGTCGCCCAAGGTGATGAGGAGGATCTCTGGACGCCAACGGGCGAGCAACGTCTCACCCACCCGCAACAGGGCTTCGTCGCGGAGCGGTTGCGGGGAGGGTTCCCGCCACGGTTCGCCGGCGGCAGCGAACGCCTCCGCCCGGTTCGGTTTCACGGCGGTGAGGTCGCGCCAGACGAGGGGGTTGCGCGGGTTGGGGTCGGCGGTCGTGATTTTACGCTGGGCGCGAGCCATCGCGACCAAATCGTCCACCAACCCCTGGTTGAGAAGGCCCTTGCCGTAATCCTCGAAGATCACGGCGTCCACCGAGGGAAGCAGGGCCCGCACCGCCTCCCGCAGCCGCACCTCGGTCTCCGGCCGAGGCGGCCGGGGCGCCTCCCGGTCCACGCGCACGACTTGCTGCTGTCGTGCCACGATCCTCGTTTTCACGACGGTCTGGTAACCGGCTTCGGATTGCACGGCGCCGAGCTCCAGGCCGCACTTCTCCAAGATCGTCCGCAGCCGCTCGGCGTAGGCATCTTGCCCGGTCAACCCGCAAAGGTGCACGTGGTCGGTAAACGCGCGCACGTTTCGGGCCACGTTCGCCGCCCCGCCGGGGTACGCGGTTTCGCGCACCACCTCGACCACGGGCACCGGCGCCTCCGGCGAGATCCGCGAAACCCGCCCCCAGACGAACTCATCCAGCATCAGATCGCCAATCACCAAAATCCGTCGGTCGGCGAATCGCCGGACCAACGACCGTACCCGCGGAAGTTCCATCGGGCGTGTTCCCTAGACGGAAACAGCGTTTGCTCAAAGAAATTTTTGCTTCTAGGGTCTGGGCCACGTGATTCCCCACCGCCTTTCCTTGACCCTGCAGGCCGCGTTTTGTCCGCGCGCGCGGCATGCGCCGGCCGCGTTGACGGGTTTGCCGCCCCGCTCGTGGCTCCGTTGCGTTGCGGCGACCGCGCTCCTGTTCGCACCGGACTTGGCCGGTGCGGAAGCACCGCCGCGCCAGATCGACCTTTCCGGTTTTCCCGCCACCCGTTTGGAAGACGTGGTCGTGCCGCTGCCCAGCGAGGTGTTCAACGTGCTGGATAAGCTCGGCACGCCCGACTGGAAAGGAGAGCTGCGGCCGCCCGCGATCGCCAACCGCGGCCCGCGCCCGCAAATTGCTTTGCTGCTGGGGGCGGTGGTGGCCGAAGGCTTTGTGGCGGTGGAAGCCTCCGACCGCGAAGGCGTCAAACAGATCGGGCGCGACGTGCTCGAGCTCGCGCGGGCGATCGGCGTGGAGAAAACCGTCTTGGCGCGCACGAACGCCATCTTGACCAAAGCGGACGCCACGGACTGGCGGGGCGTGCGTCAGGAGCTGGACGGCGCGCTGACCGACGTCAAGAACGCGATGATCGAGCTGCAGGATGGCCAATTGGCGCATTTGGTGAGTCTCGGCGGCTGGTTGCGAGGCACGGAGGTGCTCACCTCCATCGTCAACAAAAGCTACTCACCAGACAGCGCAGACTTGTTGAACCAACCGGACCTTCTGCACTATTTTCAAG
>CAXUNV010000668.1:0-2455 GCA_964252355.1 uncultured Chthoniobacterales bacterium
AAGTCTGGGGCTCGGTCCTCCTCCGGTTCCGCGGCGGCGCCCGGGGTACCTTGGACGTGTCGCAGGTCAACGCCGGCCGCAAGAACCAGCTCAGTTGGGAGGTGGCGGGGACCGACGGCGCACTCGCCTGGAATTCCGAACGGCCCAACGAACTCTGGTGCGGTTACCGGGATCGGCCCAACGAACTGCTGCTACGTGACCCTGCCCTGCTGACCCCGGAAGCGCGCGCCCACGCCGATTACCCGGGCGGGCACAACGAGGGCTTCCCCGACACCTTCAAGCAGCTTTACCGGGCGGTGTACGCCGCGGTGCGCGACCGGAGCCTGCCGCGGTTGTACGCCGATTTTGCGGACGGACATCGGGAACTGCAGCTTTGCGAAGCCATCCTGGAGAGCCACCGCCGGGAGCGTTGGGTCTCCATCCCGTCCGCGACCGCCGTCTGATCCCGTCCGTTGACCCGCTGCCCCCCACAACCTTCTTCCCCCCATGAAACTAGGATTCGTCACCGCCATCTTCCCCGAGTTTTCACTTGAACAAGTGCTCGCGCACGCCGCCCAGGAAGGGTTTGGCTGCGTGGAACTGATGTGTTGGCCCGTGGGGAAAGCCGAACGGCGCTACGCGGGCGTGACCCACCTGGACGTGACGGATTTCGGACCCGCCGAGGCCGCGCGCACCCGCGAACTCACGGAGCGGTTCGGCGTGGAGATTTCCGCCCTGGGCTACTACCCCAACCTCTTGGCAGCCGACGAAACCGAACGCGAGACGGGCCGCGCGCACCTCTGCAAGGTCATCGAGGCGTCGGCCGCGCTCGGGGTGAACGTCGTCACCACGTTCATTGGCCGGGATCACCGGAAAAGCTTCGAAGAAAACTGGCGGGACCTGGAGCAGGTCTGGCCGCCGCTGGCGCGCTTCGCGGAGGAGCGCGGCGTTTCGATCGGCATCGAGAACTGCCCGATGCTCTTCAGCGAGGACGAGTGGCCGGGGGGCAAAAACCTGGCGATCTCGCCGGAGGTGTGGCGCCGGATGTTTGAACTGATCCCCAGCAAAAGCTTCGGTTTAAACTTCGATCCTTCGCACCTGGTTTGGCAGGGCATCGATTACGCCCGGGCCCTGCGCGAGTTTCGCGACCGGTTGGTGCACGTGCACGCCAAAGACGACGCCACGCTCTCCGACCGGCTCTACGACCGGGGCGTGCTCGGGCTCGGGTGGCACATCCCGAAGCTGCCGGGCTTGGGCGACGTCCAATGGGGACGGTTCTTTTCGGCATTGACCGACGCCGGCTACCGCGGGCCGGTCTGCGTGGAGGTGGAAGACCGCGCCTACGAACACTCCTTGGAAGGGCGCCAGGAGGCGTTGCGTCAATCATACCGCTTTCTCAGCCAGTACACCGGATCACCCCTGGTGGCCCGGCCCGAGAAAAACTAACCTCTGCATAACCAAAACACCGGCGGACCGTGTTCCGACATTGCCGCCATTTCACCAACACCCCCCTGCACATGAGAAGAACACCCATCCTGACCCTCACCTGCGCGGCCCTGGCTTTGCTCGGGCCGCTGACGCTGACGACGGCCCGCGCCGCGGACAAGAAGTTCACCATCGGACTATCCAACGGTTGGGTAGGCGGCTGGCGCACCCAGATGATCGATGAAGCCGTCGAGGCTGGCAAAAAGTGGAAGGACGCCGGCGTGGACGTCGACGTCATCGTGCAGAGCAAAACCGAGGACATCCAGGGTCAAATCGCCACGATCCGCAACTTCATCCAACAGCACGTCGACGCCATCGTGGTGAACCCGAACAGCCCGACGGCCCTGGCGCCGGTGTTTGCCCAGGCAAAAAAAGCGGGGATCGTCGTGCTCGCCACCGACGGTGAGGTGAGCTCGAAAGACGCCGTGTTCGTCGGCATCGACCAGAAGGGTTTGGCGGAGCAGAGTTCCCAATGGCTGGCGGACCACCTGGGTGGAAAAGGCGACATTGTCGTGATCCACGGCGTGGCGGGGCACCCGGCCAACCAGGCGCGGGTCGCCGGGGTCAAAGCCACGTTGGCCAAGTACCCGAACATCAAGGTGCTGAACGAAGCCAACGCCGACTGGGATAATTCCAAATCGCAGCAGGTGATGAAGACCTTGTTGGCGACCTATCCCAACCTGAACGGCGTCTGGGTGTCGAACGGGTGCGCCGAAGGCGTGCGCCGGGCGTTGTCCGACGCGGGCAAACTCGAACTGCCGGCGACGGGCGAGTTGAGCGCGAGCTACATGCGTTGGTGGAAGGAGAAAGGGTTCCCGTCGGCGGACTGCATCAACCCGCCGGGCTGCATGGCCAACGCCGTGAACGTGGCGGTGCTGATGCTCCAAGGCAACAAACTCAAGGACGGCGCCCTGCAGGGGCCGAACGGAAACGCGCTTTACCTGCCTTTGGTGCTTGTCGACAACTCCAAGTTGGCCGAGTACTACCGTCA
>CAXUNV010000669.1:0-2450 GCA_964252355.1 uncultured Chthoniobacterales bacterium
GGTGGGCCGCACCCCGCTGGTGAGGCTGAACCGGATCACAAAGGGGGTGGACGCCACGATTGCGGTGAAGTGCGAATTTTTCAATCCGCTGGGCAGCGTCAAAGACCGCATCGGGATGGCCATGGTGGAAGCTGCCGAACGGGACGGCACCATCAACGCGGAGACGACGATCGTGGAGCCGACGAGCGGGAACACGGGAATCGCGCTGGCGTTCGTTTGCGCAGCCAAGTGGTACAAGCTCGTCCGGACCATGCCGGAACCGGTGAGCTTGGAGCGGCGCACCTTGCTGGCCATGCTGGGCGCCAAGCTCGTGCTCACGCCGGGGACGGAAGGCATGAAGGGCGCCATCGCCCGGGCCGAAGAAATCTTGCAGTCCACGCCGAACTCTTGGATGCCGCAGCAGTTCAACAACCCCGCCAACCCGGCGATCCACCGGGAGACGACGGCCGAAGAGATCTGGGGCGACACGGCCGGGGCCGTCGACGCGTTGGTCGCGGCCGTGGGTACCGGGGGATCTTTGACCGGCGTCGCCGAAGTGATCAAGGCGCGCAAGCCCTCGTTTCGCGCCATCGCGGTCGAACCCAAAGATTCGCCGGTGATCTCCCAAACGCTGCACGGCGAGCCGCTCAAGCCGAGTCCGCACAAAATCCAGGGCGCCGGGGCGGGGTTTGTGCCCGAGAACCTGCATTTGGCGTGCGTGGATGAGGTCATCACGGTGAGCAACGAAGCCGCCTTCATCATGGCGCGGCGTCTGGCCAAAGAGGAAGGCATCCTGGCTGGAATCAGTTCCGGGGCCAACGTGCACGCCGCCCTGGAAGTGGCGAAGCGTCCGGAATACCGAGGCAAGTTCATCGTCACGATTGCCTGTTCCACGGGTGAACGCTACCTCAGCACGGCCTTGGCGGACGAAGCGCGTGCCGAGGTCGGCGGTTGATCCGTCCGCTTTTGTAGGCCATGGCTTCTCACCCCGTCGTCGCACCCGCTCCCTCAGCGTTTGATCCCGGCCTTTTATGGTCGTTGCACCGGAGTAAGATCATTGGGGCGGCGGTCATCGTCGCCTTACTGCTGGTTGGGCTCGGACTGACCACGGGCCTGCAAGCGTGGCATCGCCAGAAAGCGGAGGCCGCTTACGCCGCCGCCGAAAACAGCGGCGATTGGGAGTCGGTGATTCGCCAATACCCGGGTTCGACGGCGGCCGGGAATGCCGCCCTGCGCTTGGCGGCGAAGCTGGCGGCTGACGGCAACTACCCCGCGTCGGACGGCGTCTACGAAAGTTTTTTGCGCCAAAACCCCAAACACCCGCTGGCCGTCAATGGGGCGATGGGGTTGGCGCAGAACGCCGAGAACGAGAAGAATTCGGAAAAAGCGCTTAAAGGCTACGCGGACGTGGTCGCGAGGTTTGGGACTTCTTACCTGGCCCCGCTCGCGCTTTTCCACGAGGGTCGCCTGACGCGCGACAAGGGCCAGTGGAAAGAGGCGCGGGAACTGTTTGAGCGGGTGGTACAAAGCTACCCGGGCAGCTTCGCCGCCGCGCTCGCCAACCAAGAAGCGAGCAAACTGAACGACCGGCTGAACCCGCCAGCGTCGCCAGCCGCGGCCCCTGCGGCATCGGCCAGTCCAGAAGTCGCCAAGCCGACGCCCGCTCCGTAGGGAAAGCCGAAGGTAGGGCAAGAGGTGTCTGGCGAGACGCCGCCAACGTAGCGCCAGCGTCCCACCCGGACCGGGTGAGCCGCCCTCCCGAGGGCGTCCACCCTCGCCCGCCGGGACCAAGCTGGGGCGGCTGCGCCGGAAACCCTTCCGCCCTTTGGCCTGCGCGCAGCACCTGGGCGCCAGCCCTTCCGGATATGGGTGCGACCCCAACGATCAGGCGTCACCGGTGGGGATGATGCCGGCGTTTTCCACCATCAAGATGACGGCGCGCTCCGGAGCGCGCGTGCGGTGCACGACGCCTTTGGGCACGACGTAGCCTTGCTGCGGGAGCAGTTCCACCGTGCGCGCTCCCGGCGCCAGATCGATGAGGAAACGGCCCGTCACCACAAAGAAGAACTCGTCGTCATGGTCGTGCTTGTGCCAATGGTACTCTCCTTGCACCACGCCCAGGCGTACCACCGAGTCGTTGACCCGACAAAGCGTCTGGTTGTACCACCGGTCGGTGCAGGCGGCGACCAATGCCGGCATGTCAACGAGTTCCAAAGGTCCAAACTGGACGTTGAGGTGAGTCGTGTAGGGGTACTTTGGGACGTCAGCCATACAGGTTTGGGTGCGTAGGTGAATGCTTGATGCCGTCTATTCAGTGACCGCCAAGCCGGGCGGCAGACAAGTCGGTACGTCGGGTTAGGCTACGCCGCACCACGTTTGGCCAGCAAAGCTCTGCCTCACCGGCGTTTGTTGTCGGGCCAAATCCCGTGCGGATCTGCGGGAGATTTGGTCGGGCAAGAGGTATCATGCAA
>CAXUNV010000670.1:0-2444 GCA_964252355.1 uncultured Chthoniobacterales bacterium
CCGTCGCGGCGGCCGTGACCGAGCTGTTCCCCTACCTGCAAGGTCAGGACCCGGACCGCATTGAGGACCTGTGGCAGGTGCTCTACCGGGGAGGTTTCTACCGCGGCGGCCCAGTCTTGATGAGTGCGTTGGCGGGGATCGACCAAGCGTTGTGGGACCTGAAGGGTCGCCGGCTCGGCCTGCCGGTTCACCAGATGCTCGGCGGCCGCGTGCGCGACCGGATCGCGGTCTACTCCTGGGTAGGCGGCGACCGGCCCGCGGAGGTCGCGACGCAGGCTTCCACCCGGAAGGCTTTGGGATATCGCGCCGTCAAGATGAACGCAACCGCCGAACTCGCCTGGGTCGACGTGCCGGCGCGGGTCGACGAGGTCGTCGCCCGGGTCGGCGCCGTGCGCGAAGCCGTCGGCCCCGAGTTCGGGATCGGCGTCGACTTCCACGGTCGCGTGCATCGCCCGATGGCGAAGGCGCTCGCGCGCGAACTCGAGCCCTTCCGCCTGATGTTCATCGAAGAACCGGTGCTGTCGGAAAACCCAGAGGCGGTGGCCGAGATCGCGCGGTTCACCACCGCGCCGATCGCTTTGGGAGAACGCCTCCATTCCCGCTGGGATTTCAAACCGTACCTCGGGATTGTCGACGTCTTTCAACCCGACGTCTCCCACGCCGGCGGCATCAGCGAAACCCGCCGCATCTGCGCCCTGGCGGAGACGTACGACGCCGCCGTCGCGCTGCATTGCCCGCTCGGCCCGCTTTGTCTGGCGGCGAGCCTGCAGGTGGACGCCTGCACCCCCAACGCCTTCATCCAAGAGCAAAGTCTGGGCATCCACTACAACGTCGGCGGCGAGCTGGTCGACTACGTGCGTGAGGTCCAGACCCTTACCTACGAAGATGGTTACGTGCGCGTCCCTGACGGACCCGGGCTTGGCCTGGAAATGAACGAAGAGGCGGTGCGCGAAGCCGCCAAGGTGGGTCACGATTGGAAGAATCCGATCTGGCGGCACGCCGACGGGTCCTTCGCGGAATGGTAGGCGCGCGCGGTTGCAGGTTGCCAGTTACCAGTTCGCGGTTGCCGGTTCGCGGTCGCCGATGGCGGCAACCCTCCCTTACCGCCTGCCCCGCGCCCGGAACTCCCCAGGGCTGATTCCGTGGTGCCGTTTGAACACCCGGCTCAGGTGAGACACGTCGAGGTAACCCGTCTGGGCGGCAATCTGCCGCAAGTTCCCGTCACCTTCCTGCAGGAGCTGGCCGACGCGGCGCACCCGCACCCGGGTGATCTCGTCGTGAACCGTCCGACCCACCATCGCCCGGAACTTCGCATCGAGGCCGCTGCGCGAGACGCCCAAGCCGCCGACCAAACTCTTCACCGTGAGCCCGGCGCACGCCTCCGCCCGGATCCGCGCCAGGGCGGCCGCGACGATCCGGTCCCCGGCGGCGATGACGTCCGTCGACCCCCGTTCGACGATCCCCAACGGCGGGGTCCGATCGTCACTCTCGCGCCGGCGCGGCGACGCCATGAGGCGCTGGAGGCATTCGCAAGCCTTGTGACCGGTCCGGACCGTGTCGGGCTGCACGCTGGAAAGCGTGGGGTGCGAGAGCGCCGAGATCACTTCGTCGTTGTCGACGCCCAACACCGCCAAGTCGTCCGGCACGACGACGCCCGCGCGTTGGCAGGCTTGCAAGACCTGCAGGGCGCGCACGTCGTTGCAGGCAAAGAGCGCGGTGGGTCTCGGCAGTCGCCGCAACCAACGCCCGAGCGCTGCCCCCTCCCGGAACCCGTGCTCTTCTGCGCGCAACACCTCACGGCGCACGGCACCTCTGCCGCCGGAAGAGAAGCGCGCCGCGGAAAACCCGCGCTCCTCCAGGGCGGCGGCAAACGCCACGGCCCGCGTGTCGGAAAAGGGGATGCCGTCGAATCCGCAAAAGGCGAAATGGACGAAGCCGTTGTTCAGGAAGAACTCCGCCGCCGTCTCGGCGATCGCACAGTCATCGCAGAGGTAGGAAGGCCAGCCGTCGTCGCGGGCAGGCCGCAGCAGGTCCACCGTGGGAATGCCCAATTCCCCGATCCGTCGGGCGACGCGCGGGTCGTCGACCCGCATCAGGATGCCATCGACGGCGCGCTTACGGATGAAGCCTGGTACCGACTGCTTCAGGTTGCGTTCTTGGTAGAGGATCGTCCAATCGGGGCGGCTCCGGGCGTAGCGGGCGATCCCTTGGCAGATGCCGCGACCGTAGGCGCGGGACGTTTCGACCAGCAGCGCCACCGTCTTGGTATGGCGGGGTCCTGCCGCCAGAGCGTCTTCCGGGGACGCCCAGGCACGCGCCGGCGCCGTTTGGGAGATTGGGCCACGCACTTGTCAAATCTGCCAATTTCCAAACGCCGCTGACAAGGCTAACCTAACCGCTGAACTCGCGTTGGCGAGTCTGTCCCCCCACGAATCGTTCCCCCC
>CAXUNV010000671.1:0-2420 GCA_964252355.1 uncultured Chthoniobacterales bacterium
GCCGCGAACAGCGCCTCGGTCAGCGTCTCCCGCCGCTCGGGCGCCAGCAGCGATTGCGGCAGCCAGAGCGAATCGTAGGCGTAAATAACCTTGCCGGCCTCCGCGACATTGCAAACCCAGAAAATGTTGCCGTGCCCCCCCCCCCGGCCGGCCCCTCGGTCCCGCTCGCTATCACCCAACCCGGTCCCAGCGCGCCACCAGCACCGGCATGCGGTGGGCGACGGGGTTGCCGGCGTCGTCAAACCGCAGCCCCAGTCGGCCGGCGGTGGCCGCCGGCGCCTCACGCGTCTGCCGGCGCAACTCGTTCACGGTGTCTGAGGTGGCGCTGGCTTGGAGGGTCCACCAAGCAAACTCCAAGTCGTAGTGGACGGTTTCGGAGGCGACCAGCGCCAAGCCGGCGGCCTCGGCCAAACGGAACCACTCCTCCGGTGCACGCTGGGTGACGTGGGACGGGTCGCGCGTCTTTTCCCACCGGTCGACCCACGCTTGGTCCTCGGCGGTGGGCGAGACTTGGTCGGCGAGGACGAACCGTCCGCCTGGGCGCAAGACCCGGCGTACCTCCGCCAAGAAGCGTTCCGCCGAGTGGAAATGGTGGGGCGCATGCCGCGCGGTCACCAGCGTGAACGCGCCGTCGGCGAACGGCAGGGCTTCAGCGGCCCCTTCCACAAAGGAGATTCCGGCCGCACCCCTTTCGGCGCCCAAACGGCGCGCCTGGGCCAACATCGCCGAGGACACGTCGACCCCCGTGACGGCACCCGCGCGTTCGGCCACGGCCAGGGCCGTGTGCCCAGTGCCAGTGGCGACGTCGAGCGCGACATCCTCCGGTCGAGGGTCCGCCAAGCGCAGCAAGACCGCCAGACTCGGTCCGGTCCGGTGCACGGGGCTGGCGGCGTAACAGGCGGCATTCCGGTCGAAAATGGTCTTTGGCGCGGGGCTCGCAGGTTCGGGGGTCATGGGGTGAGCCGGCTCGGGAGGCGTGTACATAAGTGTCTTTCCGCTAACAGTTTATGATTCAAAAAAGGTCGCGCTAAACGCCCGGGAAAGGTTGAGTTTTCCCGCAAAACCCGTAGTGTGACCGATGCCGGAAACGCCTTATCCGTCGCCGGAAGAACTCCAAAAGAAACTCCAGGAGTTCATGAAGTCCAGCTTCGGCGACAAAGTCTCTTTTGCCACCTTCACCCAACCGGAGGAGACGCCGCCGGCGTCCGGACCGGAGCCGGACGCGGCGGACCCGTTTCGGTTCAACCTCACGCCCAAGGCCGTTAAGGCGCATTTGGACCGCTACGTGGTGCGTCAGGACGAAGCCAAAAAGGCGTTGGCGATCGCGGTGTGCGATCATTACAACTACGTCAACGCCTTACGCCGGTTGGAGAAGGAGGACCCGGCCCGGGCGGCTGCGCAGGAGTACACCAAAGGCAACGTCCTTTTGCTGGGGCCGACCGGCGTGGGCAAGACCTACTTGGTTAAGCACGTGGCCGAACTCATCGGCGTGCCGTTCGTGAAGGCGGACGCCACGAAGTTCAGTGAGACCGGCTACGTCGGCGGGGACGTCGAAGATTTGGTCCGGGACCTGTGGCGCAAGGCGGACGGGGATGCGTCGGTGGCGCAATACGGCATCGTTTACCTCGACGAGATCGACAAGATCGCGTCGAGCGGCTTGGGCATGGGCCGCGACGTGAGCGGTCGAGGCGTCCAAACCACGTTGCTGAAGCTCTTGGAAGAGACCGACGTACCGTTGCGCAACCCCATGGACCTGCAAGCGCAGATCCAATCGGCTTTTGAAACGCAGCGGCGCGGCCAGGCGAAGCGTGACGTGCTGAGCACGCGGCACATCCTGTTCATCTGCAGCGGCGCGTTCGACCGGATGAAAGAACAGGTGGCGCGGAGGTTGCGTCAGGCTGGCCTCGGTTTTGGTGCTCCCTCCGCCTTGGCGCCCGGGGCTGGGGATGCGGCGGTGTTGTCCGCGGCAACTACCCGCGACTTCATCGACTACGGTTTCGAACCCGAATTCATCGGCCGGCTGCCCGTGCGGGTGGTTTGCGAGGAGTTGAGCGCCGACGATCTGTTTCTGGTGCTGAAAACCAGCGAGGGCAGCGTGCTGCGCCAATACCAGCGCGCCTTCGACGCCTACGGCGTCGAGTTGGCGTGCGATGACGGCGCCTTGCGCGAAATCGCGGCGCAGGCGGCGGTCGAGCGGACGGGTGCGCGTGGTTTGGTGACCGTCTGTGACCGGGTGTTTCGCGACTTCAAATTCGAGTTGCCGGGTTTGGGAGTGCAACGCCTGGAGGTCGACGCCGCCTTGGTGCGCGACCCGGCGGGCGCGCTCGTGCGGGTGACCCAGGCGGCGCGTGCCGAAGCGCGGGAACGCCGGTCCGAAGAAGCGCGCCGGTTTGCCGCCGCCTTCTCCGACGCCCACGGGG
>CAXUNV010000672.1:0-2417 GCA_964252355.1 uncultured Chthoniobacterales bacterium
CATGTAGACGAGCGCACCGCGCTCTGATCCGTCGCGGGAGAGCCGCTTCACCTCTTTGGTGTAGGGCATGAACTGCGGGTAGGTGTCCACGTCGTCGAGCACGTTCTTCACCACCCAAGGCGGTGCGTCGATGGTGCCGACCGCCCTTACCTCTTTGATGGCGCTGCCGCTTCGTTCCCGCACCGCGATCGTGAGGTCCCCAGAGCGGCTGACCTCCTGCCAATCGCCGGCTGCCGCCGGCAAGGGTGCGACGGCCACAAACAGGAGCCCAGACCAAAGCATTGTCGACCAAAACGTGAGGCTAATCGTCGGCAGGCGTCGCGCCGAGGAAGGTCGTTGCATGACAAATTTTCGTTGGTTTTCCAAGTACTCGGCGGCCGTTGCCGCCCCCAAGGATCGCACGGCACGGCCAAACGGTCCCCTCTTCCCTCTTCGACGCGCCTCAATCCGCCCTTAGGTGCGACGGCCCCCAAAATGCGTACGTCGCGGCCCCGGCCAAGCAAGCGACGCCGGCCAGCAACGCCGCCCAACCGGCGTCCACGCCGCCGCTCCCGAGCAGCGCGAAAGTGGCGATCGACAGACCAATGGCCGTCTTCTGGAAGACGGCCTGCACGCCAAAGTAGAGTGCCTCGCGCCGCTGACCCGACCGCACCGCGTCGTCGTCGATCACCTCCGCCAAGAGCGCAAACGGCAGCACGGCAAAAGCCGCCACCGGCAAGGCAGCCGCCGCAGCCACGCCCTGCGCCCCCGCCAGTCCAGGCAGCCAGGGCGTACCGCAAAGGCCGAAAGCCGGGAATGTCAAGCCTGCCCCCGCGAGGGCGACGAGGAACACCCGGTGAGAACCAAAACGTTTGGCGAAGACGTTGCAGGCAAAGAACCCGAGGAGGTTCACGCCGATGAAAGGCAGCATGATCAAGGTGACGGTGCCGGGTGGGGCGTGGAGGCGTTCCGCCGTCACGCGCGGAACGAGCATGAGGAGGAGGTTGAGACCGAACCAGAACAGGGAGGTGGCCGCCAACAACGGGTGAAACCTTCCGTTGGCCGCCACCGCGATGATGGCTTTGACGAAAGGACGCAGGCCGAGCCGTTCCGCGTGCGTGGGTGGCGGCGTTTCGCGCAGCCCGAATGCAGGCGGCCAAAACGAAACGAGCACCGCCACCGCCAACAACGCGCCCAGGGCCCCGTAACCGCCCCGTTCCAAGACGAGTCCGGTCAGCGCGAAAAGCAGGGTGCCCACCAGGGCGGCCGTGGCTTGGCCCGTGGCCAAGTCGAGCCGCCGTCGGGCCGTCGGACCCAACTCCGGCAGGAAAGCCAGGTAGGGCGTGACGACGAGAGCGTACGACAAGAAGTAGATCTGGGTGACCGCGAACGCGTAGAGAAGGCGGCCCGCCGGCCCCCACCCGGGCGGCGGTTGCCAGAGCGCGAAGCAGGCGAGTGCGAACGGGAGCGTCCCCCAACGGAGAAACGGCAGCCGGCGCCCACGCGAGCTCCGGAGGTTGTCGGTCCAATAGGCGACGAACGGGTCGGACAACCCGTCCGTCAAACGGCCGGCCAACAGGATGAGCGCGAAGACGGGTGCCCCCAGCACGCCGCCGGTGACGTAACGCTCGAACAACCATTGGGAAACGACGAGGTTCGTCAGGTTCATCGCCAAACCACCGGCGCTGTAGAGCAGCAAGGTGCGGCGCGGCGAAAGGGCTGGCGGCATGGCGGCGAGGCGACTTTGCCGTGCGCGGCGCGGGAGGCAACGCGAAAAGGTGCCGCGTTCCGGCTCCCACGTTTTGGAGTGGCCAGTCTCGCCTCCGCCGTGTCAAAACTCCGCGCATGACCGTCGTCTCCCTCTCCCCCCTGGTTTCTCTGCTTGCGGGCGTCCTGATCTTGCTGATGCCGCGCCTGCTGAACCTGATCGTCGCCGTCTACCTCATCGTCGTCGGCCTCATCGGGTTGTTTCACCTGTGAGGGGTTGCGCCGGCCGGGGTTTGCCATGGTGGAGCTGGGGCAGGCTGGCCCGCGTCGTCGCGATCTTCTGGACGTTCGCCGCGGCGGACGGTTCTGCCGGGACCAGCCCCGCCCCTCCGCGCGGGGCGTGGAACATCGCCCTGCCGTGGCCAGACGGGCCGGAGATCGCGACCGTCGTTTTTGAGGCCAATGGCACGGTGCACGCCGCCGGACGCTCGCTGGACGACGGCCGCACGGTCCGATTCCATTTGAGCGGGCGCTGCCGCATGGAGGGAAGCCGGCTGACGCTCGAACTGCGCTCGGACGACGGCGAGCGCGGGCGCTTCACCTACGAGATGATCGGGTCGGGAGAGGACGACGTTTTTCTGCGCGGGCCAGAGCCCCGTCGGGATTTGGTCCATTGGCGCCGGGTCCGAGGCACTGGGGCGGAGGTACGCCCGCCCCGGCGACAACCCCGG
>CAXUNV010000673.1:0-2409 GCA_964252355.1 uncultured Chthoniobacterales bacterium
GAAAAAAGACGCGCGTTCATGTGAAAGGTAGAGAGACCGAAGCTAACCTATTCCCGCCCGGTTGCCATGGGGCGTTGGGGGGCCGCCACCACCTCGGGATTGGTAAGGCAAGGCGAGGAACGAGGCGCCGCCAAGCCGGAGCGACGGGGCAGGCCGCCGTGCCGCGCGTGGGGATCATCCCGGGGCGGCTCCGCCGAGAGCATTTCCCTTCTTCGTTTGGCCTTACTCCCCTCCGCCGTCAGACGGCCGCAGCTTGGCGCAGCAAGGTTTCCACCGGTTTGAACGGTACCACCTCAAGGCCGTGACGCTCGGCCAAGTACTCGAAAGCGTTGTAGCTCAGCCAAGAAACCCCGGCTGCATCTTCCCAACCGAGAGCCTTGAGCGGCAGATCCAGCGCTAGGGAAGGGTGCCGGACCATCAACGGCGTTCCCACCCTCGGGTCGCCGAAGATCAACAACTCGGTGGGAGTCATCTCCAAGCCGGCGGCGCGGGCAGCCGCCTGTTGGTCGATGCGTGCGAAAATCATCACGCCCCGCGCCTCCAAAGCCCGTTGGAGACGATCGACGGTTACGCGCACCGGGTGCACGCTTCGGAGATGAACGGCACCCGGCGTTTCCATGCGGGAACAGAGGGTAGCAAGCGGGCGGCGTTGCCGCCAAGCGCGGACTCTCTCCAAGAGCGGGCGGAACACCGCACGCCTACTTTTCCTAATAGGCGCTGTACCGCTTTGCGGACGGCACGGAGACCAGTTCCAGCTCCGGGTAGCGCAGCGCCGTCAAACGGCCGCCGAACGGGCAACCCGTGTCGACGTCGATCGTCCCATGCACCCAGCGGGGTTCCGGGGCAAAGGTGTGGCCGTACACCACGCGGGCCCGGCCGCGGTAAGCGGACGCCCAATCGCGGCAAACCCATTCGCCCGCGGCGTTCTTCTTGCCGGTGACGTCGCCGTACAGGCAGAATTTGCGGACCTCGGGGCCGTTGCGCCCCTGAAGCTCTTCTTTCAGACCGGCATGCGCCGCGACCAACTCGCCTCCATCAAAAACGTAGTGGTCGCCGAGGCCCTCGAGGAACCGGATGCCGGACGCCAACATCCCCGGGTGGCCGTCGCGCTCCCAAACCCCGTATTGCGCCAGCGACCTTTCCACGTGCCCATTCGTCTCGTACGGCTCGCCGCGGGCAGCCCGCAAGAACTTGAGATCGTGGTTGCCGATCACCGCCAACCCGTCTCCTTCCGCCGACATGACCCGCGCAATCTCGACGACCTCGGGCGTCGCCGGTCCACGGTCCACCAAGTCGCCCAGGAGCAGCGCCCGCCGCGCCTGAGGGTGGCGGTAGCCGAACGGACCTCGCGGCGCATAACCCAAGGCTGTCAGCAAGGCGCGAAGTTCCACGCTGCACCCGTGCACGTCGCCGATCAGGTCGACCGGTCCCGAGTCGTCCCGACGGTTGCTGGGGAGTTTTATCCGTTCGACCGTGGCGTTCTCCACCTCGTCGACGGAACGCAGAGTGTGCGCGGCGCGTACGCCCTCGGCCTCCAACCGCCGCAGGCTCTTGCGCAGTTGGGATTCTTCCTGGCGGACTTGGTGCGCGCGCAGGCGCGGGCTCTTTTTTGGAAACGCGCTCCGGGCACTCCAAACTTCGGTTGGCAGGTCGAAGGCGATGGCCACGGGCAAGACGTGTTGCCGTCGCGCCAGTTGCAGCCATGGCAACCGTTCGCCTTCCAACAAGTTGGGCGCATCCACCACGACGGAACGGAGTTCGGCCAAGCGCCGCTCCGCCGCAGCCAAACTGTCTGCATCGGGCACCGTCGCCCCCCCGGACCCGTCCGCGCCGGTGGTGGCGGGGATGGGTCGGATGATTTCTTCCGGAGGAAAATGCCGGTGCGCAAACGGAGTCTTACCTGACCCGGACGGACCAACCAGCAACACCACGGCCAGTTCGGGGAGGGCGATCGTCACGCGCGTTGGTGCGGGGCGGCCGGCGGGTGGCGCACCGCTCGGCCGAACCCCGCGGCGGTCTCGTCGTCAGGACTCCAGCTCGGCGTCCAGAGAGAGCTCGGCCTTGAGCACCTTCGACACCGGGCAATTGGCCTTGGCCTGCTTGGCCGCGTCTTGAAACTTCTCTTCGGTGATCCCGGGCACTTTCGCCACCAAGTTCAGGTGAATGGTGGTGATCTCCAGCTTCTTGTCGTCGAAGGTCAGGGTCGACTTGGTCTCCAGGCTGTCGGCTTTGAACCCGGCCTGTTCCAAAAACAGCGACAACGCCATGGTGAAACAGCCGGCGTGCGCCACCGCGATCAACTCTTCTGGGTTGGTCTCTTTACCGTCGCCGAAACGGGACCGAAACGAGTAGGGCGTCTCCTTAAAAACGCCGCTCTGGGTCGTGAGATGGCCGTGCCCTTCTTTGAGG
>CAXUNV010000674.1:0-2408 GCA_964252355.1 uncultured Chthoniobacterales bacterium
CTCCCTCACCCGCGCGCGGGCTTCGGCGACGTCCAGCCGGAAGTAGTCCCGCAGGTCCGTTTCCGTCGCGACGCCCAGAGCCCGCGCCGCCACCTTCAAAAGCTCCCGTTGCGCCGCGTCGTCGGGAACGGGCGGGGCGCCGCAAACCTCCGGGGGCAACACCCGCTCGGTCAGATCGTACACCCGTTCGAAATGGCGTCGTCGGCGCGTGGTCACGTGCCCGCTCCAAAAGAGGTATTCCAACGCCCGTTTCGTGTCCGACCATTCCCACCAGCCTTTGGCGCCGCGCGCGCCGGCGTTGCCCCGCAGGCGTTTCTCCAACGTGCCCGCGCCGGCCGGACCACCGTCGGTGAGCGCCCGCAACACCTCGGCGACGAAGGCGGGTCGTTCCCGAGCCAAGCGCGCCACGCTGCCGTAGGTGCCAATCCCAGCCGCCGCGCGCTCCATGCGCCAACGGAACCACGGCCAGAGGCTCAGGTGGATCAGCGACGCTTCGTGCCCCCAATATTCGAACAACGTCCGTCCTCGCCGGGCGTAAGCCAAGCGGTCTAACACGGCGGGATCGTACGCCCCGAGCCGGGTAAAGGCGGGGAGGTAATGCGCCCGCGCGAGCACGTTGACGGAATCCATCTGCAGCATCCCCAAGCGCCGGACCGTGGCGGCAAGGCGCGCCCGCCCGACGGCGCGCCTGGTGGTCGCGGCACGGGTGACGCCAAGACCCTGTGCGCGCAACGCCAAGCGACGGGCGTCGCTGGCCGACAACGAATTGCTGGCGTGCCGGCGCGCCTTCACCGACCCCCTCGCGTCGACTTCTCCGTGCCGGCCGACGAAGCGGCCGCCGCCATCACCACGAGAGCTGGTTCCAATAAGTCACCGCCCCGGCGTGGTTCTTCACGAAACGGACGGCCGCATCCTGCGAAATGACGACGGCCACGCACTGCGGGTGTTCCTCGCAGAGTCGGTAGACCGCCCGGTGCCGGGTGCCGACGTCGTCCAACGCGTCGTTGGCCCACATCGTTGCCTCCACGTCGAGCGCCCGGCGCACGCTCACCAGCGCCGGCGCCTCCGACCGCAGTTCCGCCCCAAAACCGAGCAGGCCGAACCGCTTGGTCACCACCAAAGCCCCGTCCACCGCCATCAGGTCCGCGAGGAAGTGCGCGAATTCGAAAAAAGCTTCGTCAAGGTCCGCCAGTTCCCGATCCGCCGCCCGCTGGTATTCGTTCCAGCTGAAACCGTCCAACTTCTTTTCGTTTACTAGACACGTCAGCCGGGTGACTGCCTGCCGCAGCAACGCCTGGTAACGGTCGCGGGCCCTCGTGTCCGCAATGCGGTATTTGAACCGCATCGGGCCGCCTTTGCGCGTCAACGCCCCTTCGTCTTTGGGGTCGACGAAGACCAAGGTGCCGCCGTGCTTCGAGTTGCGGACGACGCTCAAGGTCCGGCGGAGGACGTTCTGGGACATCATCCGAACGAAATCAACGTTGACCGGCGGGGAGGAGAGCGTCTCGGCGTTATGGAAGAGCATCCGCAACGCTTCGCCTTTGACGCTTTGGAACGCCTGCTCAAGCCACTTCGATTGGAACAGGTCAAACGCCACCCCCTCCATCCGCCCGCCGGTCAGCGCGGCCACCCGTTGTTGGCCCAAAAACACCGTCAACCGGCCCGGGGCGAGCGCATGCAGGATGAACCGCGGCGGCAAGGTCGCTTCGGCGTAACGCCCGCCGTCGACCCCGTTCACCCAGCGCGTGCCCGAAACCAGGATTCCCCAGATCCGCAACTGGTCCTCGCTGTCGGTCGTGACCGCCACCAGCGAGCGGAAGAAATCCGCTGCCATCGAGATACGACGCAGCTCCTGCTCGTTGAACGGCCGCAGCCGGTCGAGCGGCACCGGGGACAAACCCGACGGTGGCCCGTCGTCCAAAGGAAGCTGGTCCGGGCTGGCGTACAACAGCCGAAAAGAGACGGGACGTTGCTCCTCGCGCAGGAACGTGGCGTGGTACGCCGAATCCATGATCTGCCGGAGGTGTGGCTCCGAAGGGAGGTGAACCATCGCGTCCAACGGCCAGTCCCGCTTCACCAGTTCCGCCAGCTGTGCCGGGTAGGCGTAGCCAAGGTAACTCTGCAACCGGTGAGTCATAGGCGCGAAAACAAGGGTGTTTGCGGGTATGTTAACCGCGGGGAAGTGTTCCTGGTTTGTGGTTGGGGCGGGGCGTCGTGCGGCGTTTGGTGGGTGGGGCTGAAACCCGCGGGCGACCGGTGGGGCGAAAACCCGGCCCGCCGAGGCGAGCGACACCGCCAGGCGACGTCCGCGGGGGCGGTTTGAGCCGGCGGCCCGACCCTTGCAGGCGGCTGCCACCCCCATCCCGGCCCGGTGGTCCCGCATGCGGGATCGGCCTGCCCCACCAGCA
>CAXUNV010000675.1:0-2398 GCA_964252355.1 uncultured Chthoniobacterales bacterium
GACGAGGCGGGCGGGGGCGGGACAACAACGGACGGCGGCCGCCACGAGCGGCGCCGGTGGGGCGAAAACCCGGCCCGCCGGGGGAAGCCGCGGCGCTCAGAGACGACCGCGGGCCGGTTTGAGCCGGCGGCCAGATCCAGACGGCCGGCATCACCCTCGCTCCAGCCTGGCGGTGTCTCGCAAAACTCGCCTTGCCCGACCAACCCTTTCGGCAAGGTGCGCCCTCGCCTTACGCCGACTCTGACCGGCCCAGGACCAAGCCGCCTTGCGGGGCTTCGGTTTCCCGATGCAGGTGTTGCCGATGACCTGGGCAACGAACTGGTCGGTGCCGCCGCCGTAGAACAGGCCTTTGACCGATGCGCCGGCGGACGCGTCGGCCCCGGTCGGGGGTCGGCGCACCGTACTCGCCCGCGGCGAACCAGCCCAGGCTGTAGGTGCCCCACACGCCGCAGACGCCTAGCACGGTCAGGTGATCGCCACCAAACCGGCGAGGAGCCCGTTGAGCGTCATGCCGCAATCCCATTTCTCGGCACGCGGGTAGACGAAGAAGAGCGCCAGCAAGCCGCCCGAGCAGGCAGCAAGGGCCCGTTCGCGTTTGACCCTGGCTTACCACCGACTCGGGTTAGGTCAGGAGGCGCGCTAACTCCGCCTGCAATTCCGCGGCACGCCGGTTGGCGGGACGCAACTTGGCGTAGCGGGCAAGGTTTTCGCGATCGGGTTCCAGACGATCCCGAACTCCATGAGCGGCCAAAACCCCCGAGAAATCTGGCCAGACGCCCGTGCCCACCCACGCGAGCGCGGCCGCCCCGAGCGCGGCGGCCTCCTGATCCACGGCCGTCTTGACCACCGGACAACCGTAAACGTCCGCGTGGATCTGCCGGCAAAAACGGCTCCGCGCACCGCCGCCCAACAGGAGCATTTCGGTACGGACATCTGTCAGTGAGCGGAGGTGATCTAAAGCGACCCGGAGGCCGAAGGCGACGCCTTCCAGCACGGCCCGCAGGACATCGGCCCGGGTGTGGCTAAGGTCGAGCCGGAGCAACGCCCCACGCACGCCTGGACCACCTTCGGCGTACGTGCCCCCGCCAAGCGTTGGGACGAAAAGCAGCCCGTTTGCGCCAGGGGGCGCTGCTTCCGCCAACGCCAGCATGGCGCCGAACGCCTCTTCAGGGTTGCCGTCCGTCGGCAGCCCTCCGGAGAAACGCTCGCACGCCCAGGTCGCGCTGGTTCCGGCCGAGAAAATGGACGTGGCGGAATTGAACATGCCCGGCACCAGGTGGGCAAAGACGAAAGGGCGCACGGCGCAGTCGAGCAGCGGTTTGCCCGTCGTCACGGCGATCCAGGCGGAAGAACCCAGCGCGTTGTAGACGTCGCCCTCGCGAAGGTTCCCGGCGCCCAAGGCCATGCAGCTGTTGTCCACGCCGCCGGCAACGACCCGGGTCGCGGTTGAGAGCCCGAGCGCCTCCGCCGCGGCCTCGGTCAGTGGCCCAAGCACGGCCGTCGAGGGGAGGATGGGCGGAAACAGGGAAGGCTTTAAGCCGCTGGCGCTCAACAGATCCGCATCGTATCGCCCGTGGTGGAGATCATAGGCGCCGCTGCCTGACGCGTAAGAGGCGTCTGTCGCCAGGACGCCGGTCAGGCGAAAGTTGAGGTAATCTTTGGTGCCAAGGATCTTGTCCGTTCGCCGGTAGACTTCGGGGTGGTGACGCTGCAGCCACATCACCTTGAAAAGCGTGTACAGGGCCGGTGGAAAACCGTTGCCGGTCTTCAAGTACCACGATTCCTCATCGACCCGTTCGAAGAAGGCGGCGGCTTCCGCCTCGGCCCGGCTGTCGGACCAGATGGGCACGCGTGGAAGGAGGAGGTCGCCGGTCCGATCGACGGGCACGCAGCCGAGGCTGTGTCCGGAGATCCCCAGCGCCCTCACCGCCGACGGATTCACCCGAGTTTCGGCCAGCAATTCGCGGACGCTTTGGATCAGCGCCCGCCACCAATCCTCGGGCGCCTGCTCGTGAAACCCTGGCCGTGGCCGAAAGGTCGGGTAGAGCACCACGCGGCGGGCCAAACAGCGGCCCCCTTCATCGTACAAGGCAGCCTTGTTCCCGCCGGTCCCAAGGTCGCACGCAATGACGAGTTCCGGCATCGCCCGATCGAGTCACACGGAAAGTGTTGGCGGGGTCGCGGCGGCGCACGCCTGAAGAAGCGCGACCGCCGCCCGGGTGTTGATCCCGAAACGGCTGACCCCCAGATCCATCATGGTTTTGACGGTTTGGAGATCCCGGATGCCGCCGGAAGCTTTCACGAGGATCGCGCCGTGCACAAACTCGGTGATCATCCGCACCCGAGACAGGGTTGCGGCAGGCGGGCCCCAGCCCGTCGACGTCTTCACGTAGGCGGC
>CAXUNV010000676.1:0-2395 GCA_964252355.1 uncultured Chthoniobacterales bacterium
GTCAACTCGATGTACTTGCGTTCCTGGTTGCGGACGAACTCGTCCAGCCGTTGGCCGACCTGCCACTCCGCTTCGGGTTGCGCGTCGAACGACTCCGATTCGTGCAAGACATGCGGCGGCAGGTCGCCCGCTTTGATCGTGCCGTTTTCCGAAAGGGCGCACGCCCGCTCGACCGCGTTCTCCAACTCGCGCACGTTGCCCGGCCACGTGTAACGGACCAACCGCTCCATGGCTTTGGCGTCCACGCGCTTTTGCTCGGTCGCGGTGTGGGTGGCGTACTTCTGCAAGAAATGGTTCACCAACAGCGGGACGTCTTCGAGCCGTTCGCGCAGGGGCGGAATTTCGATGGGGATGACGGCCAACCGGTAAAAGAGGTCTTCGCGAAAGCCGCCGGATTTGATCTTGGCTTTCAGCGGTTCGTTGGAGGCAGCCACCACCCGCACGTTGACCGGGATGTTGCGGGCGTCGCCCACTCGCCGGATCTGGCGCTCCTGCAGCACGCGCAGCAGCTTGGTTTGCAGTTGCGGCGACATGGAATTGATCTCGTCGAGGAACAAGCTCCCGTTGTGGGCTTCCTCAAACAAGCCGATCTTGTCAACGACGGCGCCGGTGAAGGCCCCTTTCTTGTGGCCGAAAAGTTCGGACTCGAGGAGGTTTTCGGGCAGCGCACTGCAGTTGACCGTGACAAACGGTTGGTGCTGACGGGCGCTGTTGTAATGCAGCGCGCGGGCCACCAGCTCTTTGCCCGTGCCGCTTTCGCCCTGGATCAAAACCGTGCTGTCGGTGTCCGCGATCTTGCCGATGAGCTTGTAGATGCCCTGCATCCGCTCGCTCGTCCCGACCAAGTTCTCGAACTTGTACCGGTCGCGCAGCTCCCGTTTCAGGTAGGTGTTTTCCCGGAGGGCAGCTTGGTAGTCGAGGGCGCGCTGGATGCAGAGCTGCAGTTCGTCGACCTTGAACGGCTTGGTGATGTAGTCGTAGGCGCCCATCTTCATGGCTTCGACCGCCGTCTCCACCGACGCGTAAGCCGTGATCATGATGATGGCGATCTGCGGATACTTTTCCCGGCACTCGCGCAGGATGTCGAACCCGCCGACCTTCTCCATCTTGACGTCGACCACGACAAGGTGGGGATGAAGTTTGCCGATGGCGTCGAGGGCGCCTTCGGAAGAGCTAAAGGGGAAAGGCTGGTGGCCGCGGTCGCGGCAGAGGTTGGAGATCACCTCCACCATCGCGGGTTCGTCGTCGACGATCAGGATGCGCGCCATGTACTCTTGGAAATCTGATTTCTATACGCGATGAAACTTCTGCCCCAGTTGCGTTGTGAAATCAAGAACTCCGCAACGGTCGACGACGGCACTCGCCATTGCGATAGTCGTTTGCGAGAACGCCTTTCTCAGCTTTAAGAGTGCACGACCCGTTTGCTAAGCGGCAGACGCGGGCGTGGGATCGTGCGGCACGCACCCGCGCCCGCGCCCGACAGGCGTGCGGCGGGTCTAGCGGGGACGGCACACGGCGGCAGCGCGCCGCGCCAAGTCAAAGGCGAGTGCCTTCGCCTCAAGTAGGCGGTCAGGCCCCCGCACGTTCGGGAGAAAGCGGCGTGACTACGCCGAGAAGCGACCACTTCAAGCCGCGGACGCTTGACCCTCTCGCAGGTCGTACTCCCGGAGCACGGTGACCGCGCGCCGGATTTCCCGCTGCAATTCAGCCAACCGTTCGCGGGTGGCCTCGAGTCGCACCCCTTCGCGTTCCGTCCAACGTTGCGCGGCGGCCTGCAGGTGCTGGCAAGCGCCGGCCAGCCGGGCAGCAGCGACCTCCCCAAGGCCAGGGTGGGCGAGCCGCTCTTGGAGGCGCCGTTGGGCTTCGTCCAGTTCCGCCAACAAGATCTTCTCCCGGGGTACCCGGCGTAGTTTCCGCACTAGGCCCACCGTCGAGAGCAGCCAAATGAGCCACTTGGTGGGATCAAGTTGCCAGGGTTTCACCCCGTTTCGGTAGTCGTGTTGAAACTCGTGGTGGAAGTTGTGGTAGCCTTCGCCCAGCGTGACGATGGCCATGAGCCAGGAATCCCGGGCGCTGCAACGCGAGGAGTAGGGCTGCGAACCCAGGTAGTGACAGAGGGAGTTGATGCAGAAGGTGCAATGCTGCAGCACCACCACCCGGGCCACCCCGCCGATGAGGAAGGCGCCCAGCGCGGACACCCAGCCGCCGTAAATGAACCCGATCGTCGCCGGCAACACGAAGGCGACGCAGGCGGCGATCCATTGGATGTAGCGGTGCTGCCACATCACGAGCGGGTCCTTCTTCAGGTCGGCCACATTGTCGAACGGGGGCGGCGGGTCGAGCTTGAAGAGCAGCCAGCCGATGTGGGCGTGGAACAGCCCCTTGGAGATGCAGT